>CAZLGZ010000099.1:0-9012 GCA_964558965.1 uncultured Flavobacteriaceae bacterium | reverse complement strand
TCCAGAGAAGGTATCGGCAGGAGAGTAGTAGCGGTCGATACGCAACCAGTTCATATCACGCGACTTGCGAATCTCTTGCTTTCCAACAACCGCAACGTTATTTTCGGAGTGACATGCGATCACACAGGCACCACATCCGGTACAGGCGTTCAAGTCAATCGACATATTGAAGTGGTGACCGATCGAACGATCGAAGGACTCCCACAAGTCAACACTTGTAGCGGCCACTTCCTGGTGATCCAAAGAAACCTGAGGAATCGGATTCCAAACAGCGGCATCTTCGGTATTGAATTCGTCTAGTGTTGTTTCTTTAATGATGTCTCCACGACCCATCAAGGTTTTGTGTAGCTGAATACAGGCAAACTCGTGCATTCCGCTTTCCTTGGTTAGGGAGACCTCTTGTACGTTGTCAAAAGCCGTATACAATGGGAAGGCATTGACACCGGTTTGCATTTCGGATTGGATACCTGACTTGCGTCCATAACCCAAAGCCAAACCAACCGTTCCAGGTGCTTGACCCGGTTGGATCATCACCGGCACATTTGAAAGAGAAACACCACCAACCTTAACTGTTACATAGCTTCCGTTCAAACCTCCATTCGCTACATTTTCGTTGACCAACTCCATGCGCTCAGCATCGGCTTTGGAAACGGTGATGTAGTTATCCCAAGAAGCACGGCTAATCGGGTCTGGGAACTCTTGCAACCAAGGGTTGTTGGCCTGCTGCCCATCTCCCATACCTGATTTAGAATACAGAACAAGCTCCATTGCAGGGCTGGCTGAGTTCATCAACGAACGCAGAGATACCGTCAGAGCAGATACGCCTGGTGTGGTTTCTTCTCCAACAGAGGCAATAGCCGCAGCAACTTCGGACACAAGCCCTTCTGCATTCACTCCAGCATGGAAAACCCCATCCTGTAGGGCCTGGTTCCAAGAACCTCCCTGAAGAACAGTTTCACCCCAATTGGCTTTGATGTAATCGTAGTAATTCTGATCGCTACCCATCCAGCTCAACAGACAGTCCTGCAGTTGGCGGGTAGAAAATAATTTGCGAATAACCGGCTGTATCAGGCTGTAGTGGCCTTTTTTCAACTCCACATCTCCCCAAGATTCGAGGTAGTGTGAGCGAGCTGCAGTATAGGTAGTAGACTCAGCCGTCTCGTCTCTCAAGAAAGAGAAAGAAACAGACAGATCCACCTGAGATACTAAATCTTTAAACTCTTGACCGTTAGGCAAGCTGTACACAGGGTTGATCCCATCCGTGATCAGCATTCCTACTTGTCCGGTCTTCATATCCGCCATCAATCGATTCAAATCATTGACGTTTCCTTCGCGGATGTAGCGAGGCGCTTTTGCATCGAAAGCCTCACTTTGGATCAATTCGTTGATCGCCAAAGTAACAAGCTGAGCATCCTCATCCTGAATACCACAAACCACAACAGCTTTGGAACCTTTCTGACGAATCTCTTCCGTGATAGCATCGACATAGGCATCGATGGCAGAATCTTCCCCTCCACCAACAGTACTACCGTTCAATTTGTAGTACAACTTGGCAAGAGCAATCTTAATCTTGGCATTCTGTAGTGGAATACGCGTATCAGCGTTCGCACCACTCAAGCTCATATTGGACTCGACCTGAATGTGTCGAGACATTTTTCCGTTTTTCGGGATACGACCTTTGGCGTAACCTCCGTCGTAGCCTCCTCCTTGCCAATCTCCTAAGAAATCTGCAGCAAAAGAGACAATCAATTCGGCTTTTTCAAAATCGTAATCCGCAAGAGCGCGTTCTCCGTATTTTTTATCGAAGGCAGAAAGAGCTGCATCTTCTGAGATCGCATCATAAACCACATGCTTCACAAAAGGATAAGCTGCTGCAAAATCAGCAACCAAACGCTTCATACTTGGACTCGCATAAGACTGAGTCAAAATAACCGCTTGCTTGGAACCTCCTTGCATGGCATCCAACTTGGCTTTTACCGCTGCATCCAAAGCACTCCAATCAACTTGCTCTCCGGCCTTGTTAATCGGTCCTTGAATTCGGTTCTTGTCGTAAAGAGAAAGAACAGAAGCATTCACACGAGCATTACCGTGGCTCAATACAGAAGCACGATCATTTGGCTTGATGAAGATCGGACGACCTTCACGCGTTTTTACCAATACGCTGGCGAAATCGAAACCATCTGCGATGGTGGTCGCGTAGAAGTTGGCAACACCAGGAACGATACGATCTGGCTGAACAACATAAGGGATCGATTCTTTGACAGGACCTTCACAAGCCGCAAGAGAAGCCGCTGCGGTACTAAAACCAACATACTTCAAAAAGTCACGACGACTGGTGCTCGATTCAGCTAAGGTTTCTTCCTGCTGTAAAAAATCAGAGGTAGGAATTTCTTCTGGAAACTCATTCTGACGAATTTGATCTACAAGAGGATTCCCTTCCTGTAGTTCTATTTCGCTTTTCCAATATTTCTTATTTGACGCCATATGGTGCTCCTAAAAACCTGATTAATAATGACATTTTCCACATTCAAGACCTCCCATTTGTGCGGCGGTCAACTCTTCCACTCCATACTTTTTGGAGAGTTCAGCGTGGATCTTCTCGTAGTACGCGTTATCAGCCACCTTGACATTGGTCTCGCGGTGACAGTTGATACACCATCCCATGGTGAGTGGTGAGTACTGGTACATGATTTCCATTTCTTCAACCGGACCGTGACAGGTCTGACACTCGATCTCACCTACGGTGACGTGCTGAGAGTGGTTGAAGTAAGCAAAGTCAGGCAGGTTATGGATACGCACCCACTTCACTGGCTTAGACTCACCGGTGTAGCTTTGGGTATCTTCATCCCACCCTACTGCTTCGTATAATTTTTTGATTTCCTTGGTGTAGAATTCGTTGGTGTAGCCATTCGCCAAATCTTCTGCAGAAGGTCCTTCAGGAGTCCCTTTGTACTCGTAGATCGACTTGTGACAATTCATACAAACATTCAAAGAAGGAATACCGGAATGCTTGGACACTCGGGCAGAAGAGTGACAGTACGTACACTCAATTTTATTGACGCCGGCGTGGATGCGGTGAGAGTAGTGGATCGGCTGAACCGGAGCATAGCCTTGGTCCACTCCAATCTGCGACATGTAGGCGTAAGCGAAGTAGGCACTCGAGAGCAACAAGAAGACCACACTGACAAAAACCAAGAACTGATTCTGCGCAAAGGCTTTCCAGATGGGGGTTTTCTTTTCACGAACGCGCTCCACATCAATCCCGTTGGCCTCAGCAATACGGCGCAGGGTAGAATTGACTGTGAACAACATGATCACCAACACCGCCAAAACAAAAGCAAGAGCTCCGAGGATGATCTCATTGGAGATACCCGGCTCTACAGGATTCTCTGGGGGAGGGATTGGACCTTTAGGTCCTTTGTTAGGCTCAACATAAGCCGTGTAAGCCAAAATATTGTTGATATCGGAATCGCTCAAAAGCGGAAAGGCCGTCATAGCCACCTGATTCCACTCATTGTAGACCTGATTCGCGTAGCTGTCTCCAGAAGCAATTAATCCAGCACTGTTGCGAATCCATTTGTACAGCCACTCGCGGTCTAGTCCTTGCTCTTCGCTCAAACGCGTTTCCACGTTGCGAAGCATTGGCCCCGTCATGTTGCGATCCAGGGCGTGACAAGCCGCACAGTTCTGATTAAACAATTGCTTTCCAGCAGTGGGATCTCCTCCTAAATCCGCTGAAGCTTCAGCGGCGGCTGGCTCTGCAGCAGCCTCATCCTGAGCGAATAAAGGGGTTGCATTAAATAAAAATGTAACGATGAATAACCGGAGAATCTGCTTAAATTGAATGCGGTGCGAGACCTTTCTCATGCTCTTATAATTGCTGATCAAACTTTGGCACGATTGTTACTCTAGTAGGGTGTAGAGCCACTTAAATCGGGGCACAAATTGGCCACAAAAATAAGGCACAAGCAGCATTTTTTGAAGTGTTAAGAGAATGGTAATACTAATTTATAATCGCTCTAAATAAGCAAAATAAAATTTGTTTAATAGCGAAAAAAATGGAACTTTAATCCCTTGTAAAACAAAAGATCATGAAACGCATTAGCCTAATTGCCTTCGCCGGAATCGGACTGTTTTTTAGTACAGAAATCCACGCTCAAGAGGGAACTCTTTACATTGAACAGGATCCCAACCTTCCGGAACTGATCGAAATCTACAAAGCGGTACGCTCCGAAACCGACTTTTATCAAATTCAGGTGGGATTCGGAACCTACGAACAGGCTCGAAAACTGAAGAGTCAGATCGAAATCGACTTTCCTAATTGGTATTCCAAGATCGAGTTCCTTTCTCCAACCTATCGCGTACGACTAGGCAAGTTTTACAACTCCCTGGAGGCGCAGCGAAAGTACAGAGAGGTACGCCGCAAGTATCCGAATGCCGTTCTTTTGGAACCGGATAACAAACAATAAAATCAACTGATTTTTTATAAGGTCTTTTTGACCGCTACTTCCTGGAAGGCTTCGATGACATCGTCAATTCGAATGTCGTTGTAGTTCTTCACCTGCAATCCACAATCGTACCCTTTCGACACTTCCTTGACATCGTCCTTAAAGCGTTTAAGCGAGGCCAATTCTCCAGTGTAAACCACCACGCCTTCACGGATGATACGCACACCTGAGTTTCGGAACAGCTTTCCGCTGGTCACCATACATCCTGCAATGGTACCAATCTTGGAAATCTTGAAGGTTTCGCGGATTTCGGCCGTACCGGTCACTTCCTCTTTCATCTCCGGAGACAACATGCCCTCCATCGCGTCCTTGAGGTCATTGATCGCATCGTAAATGATGCTGTAGGTACGGATATCGATTTCTTCCTTATCAGCAACTGCACGGGCATTCCCCATCGGTCGAACATTAAATCCGATGATGATGGCGTCCGAAGCACTCGCTAAAAGAACATCCGATTCGGTGATCGCTCCAACTCCCTTGTGAATGATATTCACCTGGATCTCGTCGGTAGACAATTTTTGGAAGGAATCCGTCAAGGCCTCCACCGAACCGTCCACATCCCCTTTGAGGATGATGTTCAATTCCTGGAAGTCTCCTAGAGCGATTCGACGACCAATTTCGTCCAGGGTAATGTGACGTTGTGTACGCACACTTTGCTCACGCTGAAGTTGCGCGCGCTTCCCTGCGATTTGTTTTGCTTCTCTTTCGTCCTCGAGCACATTGAATTTATCACCTGCCTGAGGCGCTCCATCCAATCCAAGCACAGAAATCGGTGTAGCGGGCCCAACTTCTTTCACGTTGTTACCTCGCTCATCCTGCATGGCCTTTACCTTTCCACTGGTCGTTCCTGCCAAGAGGTAGTCTCCAATGCGAAGAGTTCCCGTCTGAACAAGAATGGTCGAAACATATCCACGACCTTTGTCGAGGAAGGCTTCTACTACCGTACCGGAAGCCAAACGATCGGGGTTGGCTTTGAGTTCGAGAAGTTCGGCTTCCAAAAGGACTTTTTCCAAGAGCTCATTGACTCCCTGCCCTGTTTTGGCCGAAATATCGTGCGACTGGATTTTTCCACCCCAGTCTTCAACCAGCAAGTTCATTCCTGCCAGTCCTTCTTTAATCTTGTCTGGATTCGCCGTTGGGCGGTCAATCTTGTTGATCGCAAAGACGATCGGTACTCCGGCCGCTTGGGCGTGACTGATCGCTTCCTTGGTTTGGGGCATGATGTCGTCATCCGCCGCAATAACAATAATGGCTAAATCCGTTACCTGAGCTCCACGCGCACGCATGGCCGTAAAGGCCTCGTGACCAGGAGTATCCAGGAAGGTGATCTTTTGTCCGGATTCCAGAGTAACTCCGTAAGCACCAATGTGCTGCGTGATTCCTCCGCTCTCTCCAGCGATCACATTTTCTTTTCTTATGTAATCCAACAAAGAGGTCTTACCGTGGTCAACGTGACCCATAACGGTAACGATAGGAGCTCGAATGACCAAGTCTTCTTCCTTGTCCTCGACCTCCTCAATAGCCTCTTCCAACTCTGCAGTAACAAACTCAACCTCGTAACCAAACTCATCAGTCACGATACTTAAAGTTTCTGCATCCAGGCGTTGGTTAAGCGTCACCATAATACCAAGAGACATACAAGCCGAAATAATATCGGTTGTACTGACCTCCATCATGGTTGCCAATTCGTTTACGGTAACAAACTCGGTAACCTTGAGGATTTTGCTCTCCAGCTGTTGCATCTCAAGATCCTTCTCTGTCTGTTGACGGTGCTGATCTCTTTTATCACGGCGGTACTTGGCCCCGCGACCTTTTTTGGATTTCCCCTGAAGTTTTTCCAGGGTTTCTCTTACTTGTTTTTGTACTTCCGCTTCGGTCGGTTCAACCTTGGCTACCGCTGGGCGCTTGCCTTTGTTGTTACCTCTACCGCGGTTATCTCCAGGACCTCCTTTACTGACGATTCGCTTTCTTCTCTTGCGGCGATCGTTGCTGTCTCCACCCTGAGCATCTTCCTTCTTCTTCTTCGGCTTCTCAAACTTGGACAGGTCAATCTTGGCCCCAGTAATTTTAGGACCCGACAGTTTCTGGTACTTGGTTTCAATGTTTTGTGGCTTGGCTGGTGCTCCCTCTGCAGGGGCCTCAGCAGGCTTTTCGGCCTCCACTTTTGGCGCTTCGGCTTTTTCCTCAGCCTTTGGAGCGGCGGGAGCTTCTTCAGCAGGTGCTTCTGCAGGCGCTTCTTCCTTCACTTCAGGAGCAGCCGGCTCCTCGGCTTTTACTTCAGGGGCAGGCGCCTCTGCCGGAGTTTCTTCCACTGCAGGAGCTTCCTCCTCTTCTTTAGCCTTGGGTTCAAGGTCAATTTTACCAACGGTCTTGGGACCGCTTAATTCGGCTTTGGCCTTGATTACTTCTTGGCGACGTTCGCGGGCGATGCGCTTTTCTTCCTGCTCTTGCTCAATCTGTTGACGGAGCTCTTCCTTCTCTTTGCGCTTTTCTTCACCGACTTCTTTAGAAGCTACCTTCTTGGTCATGTCGGTTTGGAACTCCTCCAACAATACCTGGTACACTTCGTCAGAAATCTTTGTCGTAGGACGAGCCTCTACCTCATGCCCTTTGGAGTTGAGATAGTCCACTGCCCTGTCCAGCGAAATATTTAATTCTCGAAGTACTTTATTTAATCGTATTGTTGGGTTTCCCGCCATAAATAATTCTCGCTCTGCGTAATTGCTGCAAATATAGTTTAATCTTCAAACTCCGCTTTGAGGATTCGCACGACCTCAGCAACGGTTTCTTCTTCCAAATCGGTACGCTTCACCAAGTCCGCAGGATCCTGTTCCAGAACGCTACGAGCGGTGTCTAATCCGATCTTTTTGAATTCTTCAATAATCCACTGATCGATTTCGTCCGAGAACTCGGTCAGCTCTACGTCTTCCTCGACTCCTTCGCGGAATACGTCAATTTCGTATCCGGTTAACTGTCCAGCCAAACGGATGTTATGTCCTCCACGACCGATGGCCTTAGAGACTTCTTCTGGCTTCAGGTACACCTGAGCCGTCATTTTTTCGTCGTCCAGTTTAACGGAAGAAACACGCGCAGGACTCAAAGCACGGGTCACCATTAACTGGGGGTTGTTGGTCCAGTTGATCACATCGATGTTCTCGTTCCCCAATTCGCGAACGATTCCGTGGATACGCGAACCTTTCATACCGACACAGGCTCCAACAGGATCGATACGGTCATCGTAGCTATCAACAGCCACCTTGGCTTTTTCCCCAGGAATACGAACGGCCTTTTTGATCGTGATCAAACCGTCAAATACTTCAGGAATTTCCTGGAAGAACAACTGCTCTAGGAATTTAGGTGCAGTTCTCGACATGATGATCGCCGGCTTGTTTCCTTTGAGCTCAACGCTCTCGATGATTCCACGTACGTTATCTCCTTTACGGAAGAAATCCGATGGAATCTGCTTGTCTTTCGGCAAAATAATCTCATTCCCCTCATCGTCTAACAAGATGATGGCCTTGTGGCGAATGTGGTGAACCTCCGCAGTGTAAATCTCTCCTTCAAGGTCCTTAAACTGCTTGTATATTGTAGTGTTGTCGTGCTCGTGAATCTTGGCGATCAAGTTTTGGCGCAAAGCCAAAATAGAACGACGACCCAAATCGATCAACTTCACCTCTTCAGAAACATCCTCCCCGACTTCAAAGTCAGGCTCAATCTTGCGCGCCTCGGTCAACGAAATTTCTTCGTTCGGCTCTTCGACCTGCCCGTCTTCGACAACGATACGGTTTCTCCAGATCTCCAAATCCCCTTTATCGGGGTTAATGATGATATCAAAGTTATCGTCCGAACCGAATTTTTTCTTCAGTGCAGCTCTAAATACTTCTTCCAGGATCGCCATTAAGGTTACCCGATCGATGAATTTATCGTCTTTGAACTCTGAGAACGACTCTATGAGTGCCAGATTTTCCATGGTAGTGGATACTTGTTTCTGTTTAAAATTTTAGTTTCACTTGTGCCTTTTCAATTTTGTCAAAGGGCACGAATTCTCTTTTTTCCACGGTGTGCTTTCCTTTGCCCACCGGTTTGGGTTCACGGGCTTTCCAGTACAACTCGATCCCGTTTTCTTCTACCTTTTCCAGTGTTCCCTCAAAAGCCCCTTCTGCGGTTTTGACTTCCAGTTTACGACCAATGTGCTGGGGGTACTGTCGAGGGATTTCTAGCGGAGAGGTGGCTCCAACAGAACTTACCTCCAAGGCAAAATCTTGTTCTTCCCGGTCCAGGTTGTGTTCTACCGCGCGACTGATTTCCATACAGTCTTCTAAATTGATCCCCTTGTCTCCGTCGAGCACGATGTGGATTCTGTTATCTGCCCCGACGCTGCATTTGATGAGAAAAATATCTGGTCGTTTCTCTAATGCCTGATCGAGCAAGGCTTCTACCCGGTCTTTAAACATCAACCCTATGTATTGAAAGAGGGGACTCGAAGTCCCCTCATGAATATTCT
>CAZLGZ010000098.1:0-9761 GCA_964558965.1 uncultured Flavobacteriaceae bacterium | reverse complement strand
TCATTGACCGTTTTGGCCATTCCAACCAGGTTCAACTGGTCCGCATTTTTAATCACGGGAACAATCAGGTTACCATCCGGAAGGGCTGCAGCCATTCCCAGGTTGATGCGTTTCTTTTTGATAACACTATCGCCTTCCAACGAAATATTCATCATGGGGAATTTGCGGAGTGCAACAGCGATAGCCTCCATAAAGATCGGGGTGAAGGTGAGCTTCTCTCCTTCTCGCTGCTCAAAGGCCTTTTTAACTTTATTTCGCCAGAGAACCACGTTGGTTACGTCTACCTCCACAAAACTCTGTACATGCGCCGAGGTCTGAATGCTCTCTCTCATGTGGTGGGCGATCAACTTGCCCATTCGGCTGAGGGGAATAATTTCATCTCCATGAGACAAACTGGCCAATGAAGTACTTGAAGCCGCTGGAGTTGGGCTGGCTTTAACCGGTGCCGGAGTCGGTTTTTCGGTGCGTGTCTCAACGGGAGCCGAAACAGAACCATTTTGTTTTGGCGCAGCAGTTGTTCCTCGTGAATTGATATAAGCCAACATATCTTCCTTGGTCACTCGGCCTTCGCTTCCCGATCCAGCAATGGTATCCAGTTCAGCTTCCGATATTCCTTCTTCCCTAGCGATATTGCGCACCAGAGGGGAGTAAAAACGGTCGCTAGATCCATCGTGCGTATACACTGGAGCGCTGATGGTTTCTTTAACTGTTTCAATTTCTTGTTCAATTTGAGTGGTTTCGACCTGCACAACTTCTGGCTGTGCAACAGGTTCAGGAGCAGCTGCCGGACTCGCTTCTTCTTGAGGAGCACTCGGCGCAATATCAACACCCCCTTCGGTTTCAATCACCGCGATGACCTCTCCGACCTGAATGACATCGTCCACCTCGAAGCGCTTCTCCAAAAGCACCCCTTCTACTTCACTGGGCACTTCAGAATCGACTTTATCCGTAGCGATTTCGACAACGGCTTCATCGAGTTCAATGCGGTCTCCTACTTCCTTTAACCACGAGGTCAAAGTGGCTTCTGCCACACTTTCACCCATCTGGGGCAACCTCAGCTCAAATTTTGACATATCTGTATTTTATTGGCTCTTTCAATCAAATTCGTTGCAAAAATATTAAATCATACGGCGTTCTACCGCATAATCAGCAAAAAATAACACATGCTTAGCAAAGGCTAACTGGATTTTAAGGCCTCCTCAAAGGGGATGCGTTGTAGAATACTTCTACCCAGGGTTACTTCGTCAGCATATTGCAATTCATCCCCGATGGGAACTCCCCTTGCGATGGTCGTCAATTGAACTTCCATGCCCTCGAGTTGTCGGTAAATGTAAAAGTTCGTCGTATCGCCTTCCAATGTCGCGCTGAGTGCGAGGATCACTTCCTTTACCTCGCCTTGCCTCACTTTTTCAACTAAAGAAGGAATCTTAAGGTCCTGTGGCCCTATTCCTTCTAATGGAGAAATGCGCCCTCCGAGTACATGATACAGCCCTTGAAACTGGGCTGTGTTCTCAATAGCCATCACATCCCGCAAATCTTCAACGACACAGACTTGGCCATTGTGGCGACTGGGATTACTGCAAATTTCACAGATTTCGGTATCCGACAAGGTATGACAACTGTTGCAGTACTGGATTTTTTCGGTGAGGTCCGCCAGGGCTTCAGTCAGGCGCTTGGTATGGTCCTTCTCTTGTTTGAGCAAATGCAGGGCCAGTCGCAAAGCGGTTCGCTTACCGATACCCGGTAAGAGGGAAATCTGGTCTACCGCTTCTTCCAACAATTTTGACGAAAACTCCATGAGGATAAATCAGACCCTAAAAGTACAATTTTACCGGCAGTACCGGACTCCTTGAATGTTTTGTAATTTCGGTTGATAAAGAGCGTTACAAGCCTATGACCGCAACACAACTCCTATTGCTGACCGGGGGGTATTTTTTACTCCTTTTGGTCATCGCCTATTTCACAGGCAAAAACGATTCCAACGAAGACTTTTTTTCGGCTGCTAAACAATCACCCTGGTACATTGTGGCCTTTGGGATGGTTGGGGCTTCCCTTTCAGGAGTCACCTTTATTTCGGTACCCGGTTGGGTCGAGGCCTCACAATTCAGTTACCTGCAGGTGGTCCTGGGTTATTTTCTCGGTTATTTTGTGGTCGCTTTTCTATTGCTTCCCCTCTATTATAGATTGGGGCTAACCTCTATCTATCAATACCTGGGCGAACGCTTTGGACCGAAAAGTCATTTAACCGGAGCCTTTTTCTTTTTTGTCTCCAGGGTGCTGGGCGCCGCATTTCGTCTGTATCTGGTCGCCATTGTGCTACAATACTTCATTTTTGACCAATGGAACTTTCCTTTTGAGGGAACGGTTCTGATCTCCATCTTATTAATCTGGATCTATACCTTTCGAGGTGGTATAAAGACCATCGTTTGGACCGATACACTGCAAACCCTTTTTATGATTGTCGCTGTGGTCCTTTCCATCTACTTTATTTTGGATCACCTCAACATGGGCTTCATCGAGTTTCTGGGCTCCTCCTCCTTTGAACCCTATAAATCGGTCTGGGTAACCGAATCTTTTTTGGCCCGAAACTATTGGCTGAAGTCCTTCCTTGGTGGTGCATTTATTACCATCTGCATGACGGGGCTCGATCAAGACATGATGCAGAAAAACCTAAGCTGCAAAAACCTGAAAGAGGCTCAAAAAAACATGGTAAGCTTCAGTATTGTATTAGTTCTGGTAACGGTTCTCTTTATGATTCTGGGCGCCCTGCTGTTTGAGTTTGCCAAGCTGCAAGATATTAGCATGCCGGTTATGGACGGAAAAGCGAAAACAGACTTGCTCTTTCCTGAAGTCGCTTTAAATGGCGGATTAGGGCCTATTTTGAGCATTACCTTTATGTTAGGGCTCTTGGCAGCTGCCTACTCGAGTGCCGACAGCGCATTGACTTCTTTAACCACTTCCTTTTGTATCGACTTTCTGAAAAACGCAGACCCAAGTAAACGCCTAAGACGGAGCGTACATGTGGGTATGAGTTTGGTTCTTGTCGTGGTTATCATCGCTTTTAAATATGTCTTGAGCAGCAATGTGATCGACAGCCTGCTCACCGTGGCCGGATACACCTATGGGCCGCTGCTCGGTCTTTTTGCCTTTGGTATGTTCACTACCTGGAAAATAAAAGACCGCTATGTGCTCTGGGTTTGCATTGCCATTGTGACAGGGATCGCCTTTTTAGGCAGTATACAGGCGGAGGACTTAGGTGGTTACGAGTTGGGCTACGAATTACTTCCTCTCAATGGTCTATTGACCTTTATCGGCCTTTGGTTTATCCGTAAAGGGAAACTCAATACTGATTCGTAGAAAGCAAGACCAAGGTACAGGCCTCTTCAACTTCAATACCCGCCTCTCGAAGTACCGGATATATCGCCGGGTTCTCGGTTCCCGGATTAAACAAGATTCGTTTAGGCTTTAATTCCAACCAGAGCGGCAAATAGGTCTCCTGATGTTGGGAAGAGAGGTATAAAGTCAGGGTATCGATATTTGGAATCATTCTAAAATAGGACGGATCATTTTTCACCACCACCCCTCCAATCTCGCCCTCTCTAAGACCAAAGGCGTGGGTGGGAACCCCTTTACCTATAAGGCGTAGTACTGCTTGATGACTGTATCTGTTACTTTTTAGGGAAGCACCCCATACTATGCTGGTTTTCATGTACCTCTGGTCGCTATTTTTATGTTAATATGACATTTTTATTGTAACTTTAATATAACTTTGAAGTCTATTAGGAGCAAAGTATCTTAATACATATACGATCTTCATTGGTAAGACTGTATTTTTTTTATAGTTAATGGTTAGTGTTTAGTATAGCTTATCAATGTATAGCCCCGGCTTTTGCCGGGGCTTCTTCTTTTTTAACACTTAATATTTTGCTTTTGCGGTAACAGGATTCGTTTTTGATCGTCCTCTCTATAACATCAATCAATCAAAAACGAACTCATGAAACGCTTGTCACGCTGCCTTTGGGCCAGCATGCTCCTGCTGTATCTCTTTGGAGCTCTTACCAGTTTACACGCCAATACAAATTCCTCCCTGGAACTAAGACCCGGAACCGTTAAAGGCCAGGTCATGGATGAAGCCACCAACAGCCCAATCCCCTTTGCCAGTGTGGTCATCAAAACCTCTGATGGCTCTACTATGATCACCGGAGGGATCACGGACGAAAACGGAAAGTTTAAAGTCGAAGACATTCCACTGGGTGGAATTCTTTTCGAAGTTCAATTCATCGGATTTAAAAATTTTCAAAAAGAGTTGACCATTAGCTCGAAGAACAAAAGTCTCGATGTGGGGGTCATTATGCTGCAAGAAAGCACGGAAGAATTGGAAGAAGTCGAAGTGGTTGCTGAACGAACAACCATCGAACAAAAAGTGGACCGCAAGGTGATCAACGTTGGGAAAGACCTGACCACGGCTGGAGCAACCGCTTCGGACATCATGAATAACATTCCTTCGGTCAACGTGGATTCTCAAACGGGGGATATCACCTTAAGAGGAAATTCCAACGTCCGCGTAATGGTGGATGGTAAACTCTCGAATGTTCCTGTAGCTCAACTACTGAGACAAATCCCCTCTTCGTCTATTAAATCCATTGAACTGATCACAAATCCTTCTGCCAAGTACAATCCAGAAGGGATGAGCGGGCTGATCAATATCATCCTACACAAGAATGCTAATATTGGATTTAATGGAAGTATTACCAGTGGGGTGACCATTGCTATTGAGGAGAAGTACAACAACTCGGTGGACCTGAATTACCGCAATGGCAAGTTCAATCTCTATGGAAATTACGGCAACAACATCGGTAAGTATGTCAACGACGGATTTCTTTTTAGAGAAGACGAAAATTCTCGTCAGGATTTTGACTTTTTCAATGACAACGAATCTCACCTGTTCAAAGCAGGATTGGATTTTTACCTTAACGATAAGAACACCCTTTCTTTCTTTACCAACCAGAATTACTTCAATGGTTCTGGACGAGGCACAACACTTGTGAGCTATTTTGATCAACCAGATCGGGATCTGCAACAGATCTTCGCTAATGACTCAAAAAATCACTCGGAACAATACAACTTCAATTACAAAATCGACTTTGCTAAACAAGGGCACTCCTTAGAGTTGGAGGCAGATCACAGTTTATTTACGAATGACGAAGACGCCAACTTCAGTTCCACCGGAGCCGTACTCTTTCCAGACTATATGGACTTTGTCGATACGGATCGAAGCCAAACCATCGTGAATTTGGACTATGTAAATCCCCTGGATTCCATCAGCAAATTGGAACTGGGACTGGAGGCTCGTCTCTTCGAAACAGAGGTGGGGTATTCTTCGACTGGGCAAACCTTCAATTCCTCTGGAAACCTGGTCCCTACTCCCTCGACCGATTTCATTTACGGAATGGATATTTATTCGGCCTATGCCACCTTCGGGCAATCCCGAAAAAAGTGGTCTTATCAAATCGGGGCACGCATAGAAGATGTCAAGGTCAAAGCCGATACGAATCAGGTACGGGCTTTTCGGGATGATTATGTGCAAATCTATCCTTCAGCCTTTTTGACTTACCAGTTGTCTGGAAAATCCCAATTGCAAGCCAGTTTTAGTCGCCGTGTTGATCGACCAGGCCTGCAGCAGGTGAATCCAATTCGAGAGTGGGCAACCCCCTTGATATCATCTTTTGGGAATCCACAGCTCTTCCCTCAATTCACCAACTCTTATGAATTGAACTACACCAAACGATTTAAGTCAGGAAGTATCACCGCAGGTGTATTTTACAGAAGTATTGAAGACGAAATTAACCGCGCCGTATTTGTGGACCGATTGGACTTCAATAAAATCATCTTAACCTTTGACAACTTCGCCAATACAGAGGCTTATGGATTCGAATTATCAAGTAGTCTGCGCCCGACGAAATGGTGGTCCATCAACAGCAGTTTCGATTTGTTTTCTCAAACCCAAAGAGGAAGTACCGAGCGCCTAAATGGCCCACAAGAAGGAGCAACAGAGGATGATATTGTCGTCGAAAATGTCAATGTTGACAATACCGCCTGGAATTTCCGTACCAATCACAGCATTGCCTTGAGCAAAAAATTGAACTGGCAAATCTTTGGATTTTACCGCGGCGCAAACCGCAACTTACAGTTTGATGTAGACCCCATGTATTTTCTCAATACGGGCTTGCGCTACAGTTTTGATGAAAGCCGTGGAACATTCAGCCTGAACTTCAGTGACGTCTTTAACACCATGAGATTTGGAGTGAACGGAGATCGTCCTTTTACACAAAACGGAATTTTCAATTGGGAAAGCCAAAACCTGTATATCGGATTCTCTTACCGTTTTGGTGGAGGCAAGTACCGAGCCAAACAGAGAAGAAACAGAGACGACAACACCAAGAAATCCAGTGGTGGAATCTTTTAAGTGTGGATGCGGCCCCTTATGGTTTGGGGGCAAAAAAAGGGGGAGGTCGCTGTGACCTCCCCTTTTTACTTTTTTTAGGCTATCAGATTACCAGCGAATGATAACGCTTCCCCAGGTAAATCCACTACCAAAGGCAGCGAGAACTACCAAATCACCAGACTTGATCTTACCTTCCTGGTAAGCCTCGGTCAGTGCAATTGGGATTGAAGCTGCTGTGGTGTTTCCGTACTTCATGATGTTGTTGTGTACCTGATCATCCCTCAACTTGAATTTTCCTTGAATAAATTGAGAAATGCGAAGGTTGGCCTGGTGAGGAATCAACATGTCGATATCCTCAGGACTCAACCCATTGGTTTTTAGCCCTTCCATGATGACCTCACTGAATCGAACAACGGCATTCTTAAAAACAAACTGCCCGTTCATGTAGGGGTAATAAGAGGTCTCCTCAGGATCTCCATCTTCAATAATGTCGGTGATCCAACGTTTTCCCATCCCAGGAGCAATCAACGAAAGTTCTTCCGCGTGCTGTCCTTCGGAATGCAAGTGAGTCGAAAGGATTCCTTTGCCCTCTTCGGTTTCTCGGCTGACGATGGCAGCCCCCGCCCCATCTCCAAAAATGACGGACACTCCTCTACCTCGCGTACTCATGTCAAGCCCGGTAGAGTGCACTTCTGAACCGATCACCAGGACGTTCTTGTACATCCCACTTTTGACGTATTGATCCGCGATCGATATCCCGTAAACAAAACCAGAGCACTGATTGCGTATATCTAAAGCTCCTACCGTATCAATCCCAAGGTCTCGTTGAACCAAGACTCCAGGTCCTGGAAAATAGTAGTCTGGACTCAGGGTAGCGAATACGATAAAGTCAATATCTTCTTTGGTAATTCCGGCGTTTTCGATGGCTTTTTGAGCCGCCTTAACACCCATAGTTGCGGTGGTATCGGTCCCTTTTATAACATGACGACGTTCTTTGATTCCAGTTCTTTCCTGAATCCATTCGTCGTTGGTATCCATCACCTTAGAAAGGTCGTCATTGGATACCACGTTTTCGGGCACAAAAAATCCTAAACCGCTAATTTTTGATTGAAACATAATCTTGGGTTCTTCCTCGTAAATGTAAGTGATAATTTAATAAGGCCCTGTTTTACTTTCAGATTGCTACTTCTGCAGCGGGCTCTATATATTGACGGAACCGATTGACTTCTACCCGGGCATTGAGGTCATATAACAGATTGTAAAGCCCAAAGAAGGTTCGGTTCATGTACAAGAAGTGCTTTGAACCTCGGTTACCGTTCATTTTCTTGAGCTGATCATCCTGAGAATAGCGCTGGCTTAAGTCAGCAATTTGAGCCCAGAACTGTTCGTCTCCAAAATAGAACTCCTCGGATTGAAAATGCGAAGTAAATAAACTCAGCATTTCGTGGAACAAGGCCTTGAAGTACTCTCGTTCTTTCGGGCTATCCGTCGGAACCAATATTTCGAGTTCCTCCAATTTACGGGTAAAGAACTCTTCATCTTCCAAGCTTTCCTTGCGGGCCAATTCAAAATAGGGCTCGTAGAACTCATTTGGAATGACTTTAATACAACCAAAATCGATCGCGATGAGCTCTTCCTCAGGGCTAACCAAGAAATTTCCAGGATGCGGATCGGCGTGAACCTTGCGCAAACCGTGAATTTGGTACATATAAAAATCCCAAAGAGACTGCCCTAGACGGTTACCCGTTTCTTCAGAAAAACCCTCCTCACTGAACTCAGACAGGTGTTGTCCGGTCATCCAATCCATCGTCAGAATGCGTTCACTCGAAAGATCTTCGTAGTACTTCGGGAAGGATAAGCCAGGAATGACCGAACAAGCCTCGGTAATCTCTTTGCTTTGCGCCAGTTCCAATAAATAATTGGTTTCTTCGGTTAGCTTGTGTTCCACTTCTTTGAAATACTTATCCGAATCCTTGGCATTCAGATTAAACATCTTTAAGGCGATCGGCTTTACCAAAGCCAAATCACTACCAATACTTTCGGCTACACCTGGGTATTGTATTTTAACCGCAAGGGACTTGTCGTCGAGTTGCGCTCGGTGCACCTGACCAATACTGGCAGCATTAACCGAGTCCTTCTCAAACTCATCAAAAATGTCCTCAGGGTACTTCCCTAAGTACTTTCGGAATGTTTTGCGCACCAAGGGCGCGGAAAGTGGCGGTACCGAAAACTGCGATAGGCTGAATTTTTCGACATAAGCTCTGGGCAGGAGATTGCGCTCCATACTCAGCATTTGCGCGACTTTTAGGGCGCTTCCCTTCAAACTCTTTAAGCCATCGTAGATATCAGCCGCATTATCCTCATTGAGCTCTTCCTTATCCAAGTCGGGATTGACCAATTTCTTTCCGTAATACTTGGCGTAGTTCCCCCCTATTTTCACACCAGTTTTGACCAGCTTGCTGGCGCGTTCCAGTTTGGAGGTCGGTATTTTATCGAGCGACTTCAATAGGAGATCAGATTAGGCTTTAAACTCTTTGAATAAAAATTTACCGAGATCAAACAGACTGTCTAGCGGTGTGGAATCAAACACGTCAAATACCGTGTTGACCGATTTTTCAATAGCCATGTCTGTTTTCTCAAAAGCTGGAGAATTGTCCTTCATCCAGAACTTCAATAACAGTACCCATTGGACCCAAACGGCTTCAGCAACAATCTGTGGCCTAGCCTTACTCAAGCGACTTAGCTTTTCTTCATTATTCTCTTCTGCTAAATCAGCAGCAAAGTCTTTTACATCCTGACGCAAGCCGCTTAACTGCTTCATGTTTTCAATCGGTGAGCTGTGCTCATCCAAAACAAACAGAACGTAAGAACGATTCAGATTTAAATTCTCAAAGAAGGTGTAATAAAAGGTCAGCAGTCGCTCTCTAGCAGAATAGTTCTTGTACGACTTGTCTTTTTGCAAGAGTGACATGGTGTGGCTGTAGAACATCTTCCAAATCTCTCTTTGCAGGCCCTCAAAGGATCCAAAAAAACGATAAAAATCTTCTTCTTTGATCTTGTTGGTCTTGCAGAATTTAAACACCGACTTTGGGATCACTTCATGCTCCAAAACCGTATTCATAAAGAGTTCAACAATCTTTTCTCGACTCACTTTCGGGGATGCTGTCTTGGTCGCCATACCTCTTCTATTTTGTTAAATCAAATTTACGACACAATCGACATTTTTTGCAGAAAATCACGCCAATTGTTTGCTAAAAAATAGAAAACGCACCTCTGTAAGAAGCGCGTTTTCAACAACCTAACCAATAAATAAACA
>CAZLGZ010000097.1:0-9772 GCA_964558965.1 uncultured Flavobacteriaceae bacterium | reverse complement strand
TCATTGTTAGTGGCTGGCAACGCTTGCGAATTTAAGAACTTCTATCAGGAAAACGCACCCAAAATGACCCCGGCAAAACACTTTTACTTCCGTATTTTTGCACAAATTCTTTAGCATGCTGAAAGCCGGAGTTCTAGGTGCTGGCCACCTGGGCAAAATCCACCTAAGACTACTTGCAGAATCGGATCAATACGAATTGGTCGGGTTTTATGATGAAGACGCGATTAATGCAAAACGGGTCGCCGATGAATTCGGATACCAGGCTTTTGACAATCTAAATGAGCTGATTGATCAGGTGGACGTTATCGATATCGTTACCCCTACGCTCTCTCACTACCAGTGCGCCATCAAGGCCATTGAAAAAGGCAAGCATATTTTTATTGAAAAGCCGATCACCAACACTTTGGAAGAAGCCAAAGGCCTCATTGGTTTGGCCGATCAAAAACAAGTTAAAGGTCAGGTGGGTCACGTAGAGCGGTTCAATCCTGCTTTTCTCGCAGTGAAAGATCAATTGGATCAGCCCATGTTCATCGAAACGCATCGCCTGGCAGAATTCAACCCTCGTGGCACCGATGTACCGGTGGTTCTGGACCTGATGATTCACGACATCGATGTGGTACTCAGTGTCGTCAATTCTCCTGTTAAAAAGATCAGCTCCAGTGGAGTTTCAGTAATTAGCCAGTCCCCTGATATTGCCAATGCCCGCATTGAATTCGAAAACGGATGTGTGGCCAACTTGACGGCTAGTCGTATTTCCTTAAAGAATATGCGTAAATCTCGATTCTTTCAAAAAGACGCCTACATCTCTGTCGACTTCCTCGAAAAGAAAGTCGAGGTCGTAAAAATGAAAGATGCGCCTACCGAACCAGGACAGTTCGACATGATCCTTCAAAATGCGGAAGGCATCAAAAAACAGATCTATTTCGAAAACCCCGACGTCGCGCCAAACAATGCTATTCTCGATGAATTGAATAGTCTGGCAGACGCCATAAAAAACAACACCACCCCAGTGGTTTCCTTAAAGCAAGGAAAGCAAGCCTTAGAAGTGGCTTTGCAAATTATTGAGTCGTTTAATTCCCCCTCCTAAATAAATCATATGAATACAGTAGCCGTTATCGGTGCCGGTACGATGGGCAATGGTATAGCCCACGTTTTTGCTCAAAGTGGATACCAGGTGCGCTTGGTGGACCTTTCTGAAGAGGCCCTTGCCAAAGCTTTAGCCACGATCGAAAAGAACCTAAAACGTTTACTCGCCAAGGGGCATATTGAAGAAGGTACGGTTACGGAAACTCTGGGAAGAATTACCACCTCTAATGAGCTTCAGAAGGCGGTTGCCGATGTAGACCTCGTTGTCGAAGCCGCGAGTGAACGTCTTGATATTAAGCTCAAGCTTTTTGCAGACTTGGATGCAGCCACACCAGAGCACTGTATTTTGGCCACCAACACCTCTTCGATTTCGATTACTCAGATCGCTGCCGCAACCGAGCGGCCGGACCAGGTCATTGGCATGCACTTCATGAATCCGGTTCCCGTAATGAAATTGGTCGAGGTCATCCGAGGCTATAGCACCTCCGATCAAACCACACAAACGGTACTCGAACTCTCAAAAAAACTGGGTAAGATTCCGACTGAGGTAAACGATTACCCTGGATTTGTAGCCAACCGTATTTTGATGCCTATGATCAATGAAAGCATCGAAACGCTATTTCACGGTGTTGCCGGAGTTCAGGAAATTGATACGGTGATGAAATTGGGAATGGCCCACCCTATGGGGCCTTTACAATTGGCAGACTTTATTGGACTGGATGTTTGCCTGTCTATTTTGGAGGTCATGTTTGAAGGCTTTAAAAACCCAAAATACGCCCCTTGTCCATTACTTGTAAATATGGTTAGAGCAGGCAAGTTGGGAGTTAAATCAGGAGAAGGATTCTACGATTACAGCGCAAGTAGAAAGGCAGAAGTTGTTTCGGCCCAATTTGCTTAGTTCATGAGCCGAATTCGACCTTTTCGCGCGATTAGACCTGCAGAAGATAAGGTCAGCCTTGTGGCCTCCCGCTCCTACGAAGAGTACAGCGAAGAGGAACGCCAGGCGGTTCTTAAATTCAATCCTTTTTCTTTTTTGCACATCCTGAATCCGGGCTTCAAATTCAACCGGGATATCTCAGGTCCTGAGCGTTTCCGCTTGGTCCATAATCGGTATGAAGAATTCCTCCAGAGCGGGGTATTCCAACAAGATGAAACTCCTTGTTTTTACCTCTACCGCATTCATTTTGGGCAATTCATCTGCACCGGCCTCTTCGCTGCAACAGCGGTGGCGGATTACGAGAGCGGGTTTATTCGCAAACACGAAGAAACCATCCAAAAGCGCGAAGACATGTTTGCGAGTTATCTCGAAAGCGTTGGCTTTAACGCTGAACCGGTTCTACTCACCTACCCGAACCAGGCCGGACTCAAACGAATTCTAGAGCGTCAAGCCAAGAAAAAGCCGGTCTATGATTTCAGTTGTACCCAGGGCAACCGCCACCAGTTATGGCCCATTCAGGATCCTGCAATACAGGCCGAAATCCAATCAGCTTTTGAGGAAATTCCAGCGCTGTACATTGCCGATGGACATCACCGCTGTGCCTCCTCTGCCCTTTTAGCACAAAATCAAAAGGCAAGTCCGGATTCCAATACCGCTTACTTTATGAGCTACCTCATTCCGGAATCTGACATTGGGATGTACAGTTTCAGCCGCTTAATACGCGATATAGGTTCCTTGACCAAAGAGGAGTTGCTCATAGCACTGGACGAAAACTACCTGATTTCACCCCCGCAACAAGGATTGGAATATCCAGAAAACAAACATGAATTTGGCATGTATCTGGACGGAGAGTTCTACCGACTCTCTCTGAGGAAGAAAGCACTACCCCAGGAAGGCGGACTAAATGCTTTGGACTCTTACATCCTGTACAAAACGATCTTACAGCCTCTTTTCCATATTGAAGATTTGCGGAAAGACAAACGCATCGCTTACGGCAAGGAAAAGGAGAACCTTTTCAAAGCCAAAGAAAAAGTGGACAGTGGGGAGTTCGCCGTTGCCTTTATTTTAAAAGCGGTTGAATTTAATCAGCTCAAAGAGATCGCTGATCAGTCTTTACTTATGCCCCCAAAAAGCACCTATATCGAACCTAAATTGCTCAGTGGATTGACGATTTACGAACTTTAAATATCGGCCATGCCTATGCATCCCATCGCTCAAGCCCTTACCAAATTACAATCCGAACTCCATCAGCGAGCCACCCTGGTCGCGGTTTCAAAAACCAAACCCTTGGAAGATCTTCAGCTTGCTTACGAGCAGGGGCAACGTGTATTTGGAGAAAACAAGGTACAGGAGCTCCAATACAAACAACCCGCCATGCCCGAAGACACGCAGTGGCACATGATTGGGCATTTGCAGCGAAACAAAGTCAAATATATCGCCCCTTATATCAGCCTGATTCACGGGGTAGACAGTTTGCGGCTGCTCAATGAGATCGACAAACAAGGGCGTAAAATCGATCGGGTGATCCCCTGTCTGCTTCAGGTACACATTGCCCAAGAGAGCACAAAATTTGGTCTGGATGCTGAAGAAGTACAAGAAATCCTCTTGACCCATGGCCCCGATAAGTGGCCGTTTGTGCGTATCGATGGTTTGATGGGAATGGCCAGTCTCACCGATAACAAAGAACAGATACGCCAAGAATTCAGAGGACTCAAGGAACTCTTCGACGAATTGAAGGCCAATAACCTTCCCTTAAATACCCTTTCGATGGGAATGAGTGGAGATTACCCCATTGCTCTGGAAGAAGGAAGCACTATGGTACGCATTGGAAGCAGTATATTTGGTGCCCGCAATTATACCTAACTATGTATTCCATACTCGATATTGAAAGTACCGGAGGTAAGTACAATGAGGAAGGAATCATGGAAATTGCCATCTACCAATTTGACGGCAGAGAAGTAACCGACCAGTTTAGCAGCCTAATCAACCCCGAAAGAAGGATACAGCCTTTTGTCGTTAAGCTCACAGGCATCAACGAAAAGATGTTACAAGGTGCACCTAAGTTTTACGAACTCGCCAAGCGCATCATTGAGATAACGGAAGGGACGACCATAGTCGCCCACAATGCCCAGTTTGATTACAGAATCCTACGTACAGAATTTAGGCGACTGGGTTACGACTTCCAACGAAAAACCATGTGTACCGTGGAACTGTCAAAGCGATTGATTCCTGAGGCCGAAAGCCACAGTCTGGGTAAATTGGTTCGCTCTCTCGGGATTGCGGTTAGTGATCGGCACCGAGCCCAAGGCGATGCACTGGCCACCCTGAAACTCTTTGAAATTCTTTTGAATAAAGACCAGGACAAATCTATACTCCAGTCCGTTGTTCGTGCAGAAGAATACGGGGAATTATCTCAACGTCAATTGGATATGGTCGAAAACCTGCCCGCTGAAGTTGGCGTGTATTTTTTACACAACAAAGATGGGGAGGTCATTTTTACCGGAAAGACGAAGAACATCCAAAAGCGGGTCAACCAACACTTTACCAATGCCGGGGAATTGGCCTTACGCCTGCAAAAAGAAACCCGGGAAGTCACCTACGAGCTTAGCGGTACAGAATTGATAGCCCTTTTAAGGGAATACCAGCTTCGAAAAAAACTAAGACCTCGGCACAACCCGCTAAAATCAAAACCCCTCTACAGCTATGAATGGATAGAAGACTCTGTTCAGGGCTATAATGCAATCCGCATTCGCAAATCGGTGAAGAAAGAACAAGGCCTACTCTACTTCCCCTCTTATTTGGCCGCTCAGCAAGCCCTAAACCAGTGGCAAGAACACCACAACCTTCGGTTGCGCGCCGATAAGAGTTACCCGGAAGATGAATTGGACGAGGCGCCAGAAGAGTACAACAAACGCTGGCAAACCGCTTTGGAGAAACTGCGCTTAGGAAATAAAACATTTGCCTTGGTCGACAAGGGGCGAAAACTAGGCGAAAAAAGTGTTATTCTCGTTCGCTCCGGGCAGCTAATTGGCTATGGTTATACAGAGCTCGAAAGGCAGATTAATAATTTAAGTATCTTAGAAAAGTTGCTTAGCCCGGTTAAAGACGACCACAATACACGTTACCTGTTGGAGTATCATCTCCTCCAGAAGCCTGAGGCCAAGCGGATTGAATTTAAAGACTAAAAGTGGGACTACGCAACCGACTTCACGAGATCATTTATGAGGCCGATACCCCTATGGGCAAGCTATTCGACCTGGTGCTCTTCTTTTTGATTTTACTCAGTGTCGTTGTTGTAATGCTCGAAAGCGTTGGGCATATTGACGACAAGTACCACGATTTATTCCTGAAGATAGAATGGGGCATCACCCTGTTTTTTACCATGGAATACATCCTGAGGATCGTCAGTGTCAAAAAGCCCTTTCGCTATATTTTTAGCTTTTACGGACTCATCGACTTATTGGCCACCATCCCGCTGTACTTATCCTATATTTTTGCCGGATCTCAGGTTCTCTTGGCAGTTCGGGCTTTTCGCCTGCTACGGGTCTTTCGGATACTCAAACTGGTTAAGTTCCTCGGAGAGGCCTCTCAACTCAGTAAAGCACTTCGAGCCAGCCGGGCCAAAATCTTGGTTTTTGTCTATACCGTGATGATTTTATCAGTGATCATGGGGACCATTATGTACCAAATCGAAGGAGAAGAATCGGGATTCACCAGTATTCCCAGAAGCATTTATTGGACAATTGTCACCTTGACCACGGTGGGGTATGGAGATATTGCTCCTCAAACCACACTCGGACAATTTATAGCGACCATTATCATGGTACTGGGTTACGGAATTATCGCGGTTCCAACCGGTATAGTAACCGTGGAATACGCCAAGCATTCAGGCGAGAAAAAGACCAGTGGAGAAACCTATGTCCACACCAACACACAGGCCTGCCCCAACTGTTCAGTTGAAAATCACCGCGATGGAGCCAAGTACTGTTATAACTGCGGTGACCTTCTTTAATGCAAAGGGACTCTACAACATTGGCAGCTCTGGTTGGCCCCACAGCCATTGGTAAAACGGCCTTTTCTATTGCCTTAGCCCAACATTGGCAGACGGAGATCATCTCTGCTGATTCACGGCAGTTTTATCGGGAGATGCGCATTGGGACGGCCGTTCCCAGCACAGTGGAACTTCAACAAGTTCCGCATCACTTTATTCAACACCGCAGTATCACAGAGGAATACAGCGCTGCACAGTTCGCCCAAGAGGCCCGTTTCGTGGTAGAGGAATTACTGCGAACCAAAGGCAAAGCCTTAGTGGTTGGAGGAAGCGGCCTGTATACGGACGCCCTAATGCAAGGGCTAAATGATTTTCCGGATATTCCTGAAGAGGTACGTCAAGAAGTTCGAGCACTGTATGCCCAAAATGAGCTTGAAGGGCTGCAAATAAAATTAAAAGAACTGGACCCCGATTACGCACAACTGGTTGATTTTCAAAATCCCATGAGGCTTATGCGGGCCCTAGAGGTGTGTTTGGCCTCCGGGAAACCCTACAGTTCCTTTAGAAAAGGACATACCCCTCTTCAAGAAAACGCACTCTACCTCGGATTGGCTGCAGAACGCTCACAGATTTACGCTAGAATTGAACAACGCGTAGATCTCATGATGGATGAAGGACTATTGGAAGAAGCTCGAAATCTTTATGAACACCGGAAATTGAATGCGCTCAATACGGTCGGTTATAAAGAATTATTCTCTCATCTTTCCGGGGAGTGTTCTCTGGAAGAAGCGGTGGATGCCATAAAGACGAACACCCGTCGATTCGCTAAGAGACAATTGACCTGGTACCGAAAGAACAAAGAAATCAACTGGTTGCCCACGGGTTGGAGCAATGAACGCAAACTGGCACAAGTTGATTCTTGGATTCAAAAAAAACAAGCGGCTCCGGTTCTATTGGTTATGGGTGTTTCGGGATGTGGGAAGAGTAGCCTGGCCAACGCCCTAGCCCAGCGGCTGAATAGTACGTACCTGGACGCCGATGACTATCACCCGGAAGAAAACATAGCAAAAATGAAATCGGGTAAACCCTTGAATGACAAGGACCGATTGCCCTGGCTACAGAAATTAGCCTTGGTTCTGCTGGACCACCAGGATAAGGGTGTGGTCCTCGCCTGCTCGGCCTTAAAAAGCAGTTACCGAGACCTGCTCAATGAATACCTTCGGGTACAAACAATTTACCTGCAAGGAGACTTTGACTATCTCTATAAAAGGCTGAACAAGAGAAAGGGGCATTTTATGCCCCCTGAATTACTTCAATCACAATTTCAGGCCTTAGAAGAACCAGAAGATGCGATTCGAATATCGGTTGAATGGCCTCTCGAAGAGGCCGTTGAGAATGCGCTAAATCAACTAGAGAAGTAGACTTATTCGTTTTCCTGATGAACCACCAAACGGAATCCCTCTCCGTGAATATTGAGGATTTCGACCACACCATCTTTCTTCAAATACTTTCGAAGCTTGGCAATGTAAACATCCATACTTCTAGAGGTGAAGTAGTTGTCGTCTCTCCATATCTTGGTCAGGGCCAATTCTCTTGGCATTAGGTCATTTTCATGCAAGGCCAACAGACGTAGAAGTTCGTTTTCTTTAGGCGAAAGCTTAATGGGCTCATCTTCTTTGTAAGTCAAAAATCTCAGCTTGGAATTGAGGTGGAAATTTCCAATTTGAAATTCATGCTGCTTGCTGTCTGCCAGACTGTTAGATGCTTTTCTTTGCAAGATTGCTTTAAGCTTAACCAAAAGCACTTCAGAATCAAAAGGTTTGTTCAGATAGTCATCTGCCCCTACCTTATATCCTTTCAGCACGTCTTCTTTCATGGTCTTCGCAGTCAAGAATACAATCGGAATCTGATCGTCCTTTTCGCGGATTTCTTTGGCCAGGGTGAATCCATCCTTGTAGGGCATCATCACATCCAAAATACAGACGTCAAACTGGTCTTTTTTGAACTTTTCAAAACCTTCCATTCCATTCTTTGCCAGAACCACGTCAAATTGGTTCATGTGCAAATAGTCCTTTAGAACAATCCCAAAATTAGGATCGTCTTCCACCAAAAGAATCTTCTTGTTTACTGTTTCCATGCTTTCTAAATTAAAGGGAGTTTGATGTAGAACGTGCTGCCTTTTCCGCGTTCGCTCTCTGCATACACCTCACCCTGATGATCTTCAACAATTTTTTTAACATAGGCCAGGCCTAAGCCGTGTCCCTTAACATTATGTATGTTTCCGGTATGTTCCCGGTAAAACTTTTCAAATACTTTCTTTAAAACGGCTTTGCTCATCCCCGCTCCTTCATCCCTAATACTGACTAGGATTTGGTTCTTGAGCAGTTCAGTCTTCACTTCAATTTTTGGTGCTTCCGGCGAATACTTTACCGCGTTGTCCAAAATATTGACCAGCACATTGGTCATGTGGGTTTCGTTGGCCAATACTTCATCTCGATCCGACTCCAGGTGCACTTCAATCTTTCCTTGACGATCGTCGACAATCAATTGAATGTGGTCGACAGCCGTTTGTATTAGGTCGTGCATCATCATGCGTTCTTTCTTGATGTCCAGCTGATTTTTTTCGAGCTTGGAAATCCGAAGGACATTTTCGACCTGTGCATGCATCCGCTTGTTCTCTTCCCGAATCATTCCTAGATAGCGAAGTACCTTTTCTTGATCTCCAATAGACGAGGGGTTTCGAATAGCCTCAACGGCCAGATTGATCGTGGCGATAGGCGTCTTGAACTCATGCGTCATATTGTTGATGAAGTCCGACTTGATCTCCGAAATTTGCTTTTGGCGAATCAATTGGTAAATGGCACTGACAAAGGCCAAAACAATAATTAGTGTAAAAGCCAATGAAAGCATCGCCATCCCTAAAATACTGTTGACCAGAAAGCCCCTTTTCTTAGGAAAATTGACCATCAGCGCGAAAGCTGTATTGGAATCCATATCCCGAAAAATAGGCGCCTTGTATTCCGACTTCTCGTTGTAGCTGAAATACTTGGAACGTATCCTTGTCGGATAGCCTTCACTGACGATACCGTACTCGTAGTCCAGATCAAGTCCCAATCGCTGCAATTCATTGCCAATAAGCAGATCCAGTTCCTGGGTCTCCACTCGCTTGTGAATAGGACGTCGTTTCGCATACTGCATGAAGACATCGTCCATCATGAGTTTTTCGCCCTGCGAAAGATTCCCAATCTTTTCCCAGCGTTGGATCGGTAAAAGCTGGCTGGGTTTTCCGTCCAGACCATACTCTTCTCTGTAAATCGCCTTGGTCCGCTTTGTCGTGTAATTACTTACCGTTGCATCACCTGACGGATTAGCACTACCGTCTGCAATTTCATTTCCGTTTTCAAAGAGCGTTGAGCTGACATCGTACTTCTCTTCCAATATTCCATGAGAATAAAACATGATCTCATTGGAACTGATATCCCGGTCGATAAAAAAGAAGTTCTGTAACTCGCTTGATTTGGGTCTCTTGACACTATCGACAAGCTCAGAGACCTGACTGTAGTAATCTTGTAACTCTCTCTGCTCCACTTTCTCAACAACATTGTTGAGTACTTCGGCCACTACATTGGAAAATTGTTCTTCGTTATTCTGCACAGAAGTCCGTATCCAGTACCCCTGCACAAAAATGATGCCGACCAGTGATAGGCTCATTAAAACCACAAGAAGAACAAACAATTTCTTGTTCATTAAAGTAAAAT
>CAZLGZ010000096.1:0-9794 GCA_964558965.1 uncultured Flavobacteriaceae bacterium | reverse complement strand
CTCCTTTAGCTTCCCTTGTTCCCCTCGCATTCCGAAAACACCTTCAGAGATCACCAGAATTCCGCTATTGTTTTCTTCGGCCATTTTTGTGGCTCTTTCCAGGTTCTTCTCCAGACTTTCGATGTCGTTGTGCTTGAAAGTGAATCGCTTTCCGACGTGCAGGCGCACCCCATCAATAATACATGCGTGGCAATCCACATCGTAAACAATAATATCGTCTTTAGAAACCAAAGCGTCTACAGCGGACATGATTCCCTGGTAACCAAAGTTCAAGAGGTATGCAGATTCTTTTGAGACGAATTCTGCCAATTCGTTTTCAAGTTGCTCGTGGTACTCCGTGTGGCCACTCATCATACGGGCTCCCATGGGATAGGCAGCACCATGCTCTAAAGCGGCATCGGCATCAACTTGCTTGATCTCGGGAAGGTTTGCCATCCCCAGGTAGTCGTTGATACTCCAGGTAATCACTTCTTTGCCTTGGAACTTCATTCGGTTAGATATTGGACCTTCTAACTTAGGGAAGACAAAATAGCCTTCCGCCTGAGACGCCCAACGGCCTAATGGCCCTTTGTTTTCAATGATACGAGCAAACAAATCCTTCATAAGTTCCTAAGCATTAAAATAGAGGTGCAAAAATAGGGAATTAAACCACTTTTCCAAGCGGATAAACCAACAACTAAACCTGAGAAAATAGGTCCTTACTTGACGTAGTGAATACTGGATTCTGCTGCTTCCTCCTTCTCCGTCAAGAAGCCTTGGCTACGCATCCATTCGTCGTTGTATACCTTACTCATGTAGCGGGAGCCGTGATCCGGGAAAATGACTACAACAACACTGTTCTTGTCAAAGACTCCTTCTTCAGCGTATTGCTTGACCGCTTGCATAGCCGCACCACTGGTATATCCGACAAACATACCCTCTGTGCGAGAAATGGTTCTCGCCATATGGGCACTCTCTTCGTCACTGACCTTCATGTAGCGATCAATAACATCGAAATCTGTCGCTGTGGGAATCAGGTTTTTACCCAATCCTTCAATGCGGTAAGGATAAATTTCGTTTTGATCAAACTCCTTGGTTTCGTGGTATTTCTTTAATACCGATCCATAGGCGTCAACCCCCAAGATTTTGATCTCTGGATTTTGCTCTTTCAAATAGCGCGCCGTCCCAGAAATAGTTCCACCAGTACCACTACAGGCGATCAAGTGGGTGATCTGCCCATTGGTTTGTTCCCAAATCTCTGGACCGGTCGATCGGTAATGAGCCTCGGTATTAAGCTGGTTAAAATACTGGTTGATGTATATAGAACCTTCGTTTTCTTGGTGAAGTCTTTTCGCTACTTCGTAGTACGATCTCGGATCATCTGCACTGACATGAGCAGGGCATACATGCACTTCTGCACCCATGGACTTCAACATGTCAATTTTGTCTGGTGAGGACTTAGATGAAACAGCAAGAATACAACGGTAACCCTTGATAATACTCACCATTGCTATACTGAAACCGGTATTTCCAGAGGTGGTTTCAATAATGGTGCTGCCTTCCTTGAGGATACCCTTTCTTTCGGCTTCCTCGATAATGTGAAGTGCAATACGGTCTTTGGCCGAATGCCCTGGATTAAAGGCCTCCCATTTGGCATAAAATTGACCAGGAAAATCGTGGCATGTCTTGTTGAGTTCTACAAGGGGGGTGTTCCCAATAAGCTGGAGAACATTCGAATAAGCTTGGATAGGTTTTTCCATTCGCTTGTGTTAGTAGTTGGTTTTCAGCTAGCAAAAACCGTTCAAAAATACATTTTTTTATAGAATCGGCTTTGAAAAGAGTCGACTACTCCACGATCCCTTCCAAGTCAAAGAGAAAAGCAAACTCTTTTGCCAGATCTTTTAAGGCATTAAATCGACCGGAAGCCCCGCCATGACCCGCTTCCATGTCTGTATCCAAATACAGAAGATTGTCATCTGTTTTGAGGTCTCTTAATTTGGCAACCCATTTCGCTGGTTCCCAATACTGCACCTGACTGTCGTGGAGCCCGGTACTAACGTACATATTCGGATACTCCTGCGCCCGAACATTGTCGTAGGGCGAATAGCTCTTCATATAACGGTAGTATTCTTCCTCATTCGGATTACCCCACTCATCGTATTCTGAAGTAGTTAAGGGAATGGAATCGTCCAGCATAGTGGTCACGACATCCACAAAGGGAACAGCAGCGATAACGCCATGAAATAACTGGGGTGCCCGATTGATAACCGCACCGATTAACAAGCCTCCAGCAGAACCACCTTGGGCATAAAGGTGCTGAGACTGGGTGTATCCTTGTTGTATAAGATGACGACCACAAGCAATAAAGTCCGTAAAAGTGTTGATTTTATGTAGAAGCTTGCCCTTTTCATACCAAGGTCTTCCGAGGTATTCGCCTCCTCTTACGTGAGCGATGGCATAAATAAATCCCCTATCGAGCAAACTTAAGCGGGTGGTCGAAAAGTGAGGGTCTATGGTAGAGCCATAGCTCCCATAAGCATAGAGAAGCAGGGGTCTTTTTCCATTAAAGGGAATATCTTTTCGGTATACCAGAGAAATGGGAACTTCAGCTCCATCTTCTGCTATCGCCCATTCTCTTTTGGATTCATAAAGCTCAGGATCAAATTGAGGGTCTTGTACCTCCCCTTCTTTTAAAATGCTCTCTTCACCGCTAAAAAGATCTCTGTCGATTACTTTGTAAGGGGCCGTCATATTATTGTAAACATAACGCAACTGTGTACTGTCAAAGTCAGGATTCGCCGAACAACCTGCCACATAGGTTTCGCCTTCAAAGGGGATGTACTGTCCCTTCTCCTCTCCCCATGCACAGATATACATGCGGTTAAGTCCTTTTTTTCTTTCTGTCAATACATAATGACTCTTGAACAATTCAAAGTCTTCCAACAGTACATCTTCCCGATGAGGAATAAATTCTTCCCAAGCCTCAATATTCGTAGAATCTTCGCGACAGCGCATCAGTTTAAAATTGGTAGCACCGTCTTTATTGGTTAGAATATAGAAGTGGTCCTGGTAGTGGTATATGCCATATTCTATTCCTCTTTCTCGAGGACTAAAGACCTTGAAATCCCCTAAAGGCTCATCGGTTGGCAGAATCCTAAACTCTGTCGTCAGGGTGCTGCTACTCGAAATGATTAAGTACTTGCGAGACTTGGATCGATAAACTCCGCAGCTGTAGGTGTCGTCCTTTTCTTCATAGACCAGGACATCTTCATCTGGCTGGGTTCCCAACTTATGCCTGAAAATTTGATGTGATCTCAGTGTCACTGGGTCCTTGCGCGTGTAAAAAAAGTAGTTGCCTTCCGCGGACCAGGCCGCTGAACCCGTTGTGTTTTCTATGACCTCCGGGTATTCTCTGCTGCCTGAGAGGTCTTTAATCCTCAGCTGGTACTGCCTTCTGGAAACCGTATCTACACCGTATGTAATCAGTTGATTATCCGGACTAACTGAAAGTCCACGCAGGTGATAATAATCATGACCCTCGGCCATTTGATTTACATCGAAAAGAATTTCTTCGGGGGCACTGAGTTCTTCTTTGTGACGGAAATAGATCGGATACTGCTGCCCAGTTTCGTAACGAACTCCATACCAATATCCGCGTTTCTTATAAGGGACGGAACGATCATCTTCCTTTATACGACCTTTCATTTCCGAAAAGAGCGCTTCTTGAAAAGGCAGACTTTGCGCGGTCATCGCCTGGTAATAAGTTTTCTCAGCCTTGAGGTAATCCAGAACCTCCCGATTCTCTCGCTCATTTAACCAGAAATAGGGATCTTCACGCAGATCGCCGTGCTTTTGATGGGTGTGCGGTTTTTTGGCAGCAATGGGCGGCTGAATAGCAGAATTGTCAGACATGGAATCGTATTGCAATTTACAGGTCAAAAATACACTGGTTTCTAACAATCCCTTGAATGCTTTGCGGTAGTTTTGCTAAAAATCAAGACAAAATTATGTTTGGGGATTTAATGGGTATGATGGGCAAGTTAAAAGAGACCCAGAAGAAAGTAGAAGAAACCAAGAAGCGTTTAGATACCGTAACCTTGGTACAAAAGAACTTAGACGAAAGTATTAGCGTTCAGATCAGTGCGAATAAGCAAATCATCGATCTTCAGATAAGTGAGGATATGAAATCATCATCTTCCTTAGAATCTGAACTCAAAGAGGTGCTGAATCAGGCTCTTCAGGAAGCAGGAAAAATCCAGGAAGCCGAATTGGCTGCTGTTGCAAAGGATGGACTGCCGAACATCCCCGGACTAGACAAGATGTTCCGATAACGCTAAGAAACGCTTAGAGCGCTTATTTTGTCTAAGGTATACTGGTGTTGTTCTTCGGTATAATCCAAATGGGTGACCAGGCGTAGTTTGCCTTGCCCCATTCCAATAAGGCGAATACCCTCTTTTTCGAGTGCCGCAACCATATTCTCTGAGCTGATTTGGGAAGTATCCGCTTCAAAAATCACAATATTGGTCTCGATGGGTTCCACCTTTGCGATAAAAGACAGTCCACCCAAGACCTTACCCAACTCACGAGCACGTCGGTGATCGTCCTGCAAACGTATTTGGTGATGCTCTAAGGCATAAAGACCGGCGGCTGCTAGGTACCCTGCCTGGCGCATTCCGCCTCCCAAGACCTTTCGTACACGCAGTGCTTGGTTCATTTTTTCAGCGCTTCCAACCAAAACAGAGCCTACCGGACAGCCAAGACCTTTACTGAAGCAGACGCTAATGGAATCAAACATTGCTCCATACGCCTTGGGGTCGTCCCCGGTGGCTTGTAAGGCATTCCACAGTCGGGCCCCATCCAAATGATAAGCCAAACCGTGCTCAGCACAAACCCGCTGAATTTCTTGAAGCGCCTTAAAATCATAGCATGCACCTCCCCCTTTATTGGTGGTGTTCTCGACGCAGACCAGGGAAGTTAGCGGACTGTGATAGAAGTCAGGTGGGTTAATGGCCGATTCAACCTGCTCTGCTGTGATCATCCCTCTATGTCCGACCAATAGCTTACAAGAAACACCACTGTTAAAGCTGACACCTCCTCCTTCATAATTGTAGATATGGGCGTAGTGATCACAAATCAATTGTTCACCAGGTTGTGTATGCAACTTGATGGCTGCTTGATTGGCCATGGTTCCACTCGGGAAGAACAAGGCGGCTTCCATCCCAAAGAAATCCGCAACAGCCTTCTGGAATGCGTTTATGGTTGGATCTTCCCCAAACACATCGTCTCCTACTTCTGCACCAATCATGGCCTCCATCATCCCGGGAGTTGGCCGGGTGACGGTATCACTAATGAAGTTTACCATCATACTCTAACTGAACTGCCCCTCCCTGCAAGTCTGACCAAGCCGAGTGCTATTAGCCTATTTCACAAATTCACAACCAGGCTCGTGCGAGCGTAGATTCCTGACAAACTTTGAAAATCCACTGGACCAAAGGGTTTTGGCCTTCGAGTTTCTGTCGTTACCCAGCTTTTTGCTAAGAACCGATAATTCCTGCACTACGGCTGCCCTGACTTGCGGATAGACTTCATTATCGGAAGCGAGTCCCATTAAATGATCGAGTACACGCCATTGCACCACCTCTTGAACGGCTGCATTCATCCCTTTTTGTTTCTTTTCAAAAGTGCTGGTGAGGAGTTCTTTGAGTACTTCATTAAGCCCTAATTGTTTGGCGTCGCTGGCTTTCTGCAAGACCAATCTATTGGCTCTTTCCGGACGAAGCAAAAAGTAAAGACTAAAATCAGCCGATGTTTCTGCCGCGGCTAGAGGATCAAAGGCCACTCCCATTTTGGACCGGAAAGATTCCCGGCTACGAGAAAAACCAAAACTTCTAGGAGGAAAAAGCTCTCGTAAACGCTCCGGAATGACCAAAACCTCAGGTTGCAATGTACTCAGTACTTGATCCAAGGCTTGTTTTTGCATGGATTTGCTCAGGGTTTTGACCCGAACTTGCCCATCTCCACGTATACTGTAGTTGTAGTCCAAACCTCCGATCATTTTGGCCACTGCTTCGGTTTGGTACCGGTGAAAAAAGTAAAGCGGTACAAAGACATCTTCCAATTCACTGTAGCTCCTATTCTTCCGAACATTATATTCAGAAAACTGATCAATCGCTTTTTGGCGGACGGCCAGAACAGCTTCCAACTCTTCAGCAGGATTTTGTCCATTATCCCAAAGGTGCGCTTTGGCATGAGCACTACCTGCAGGGCGGGCATCCTGATCTGTGATGTAACGCAAACCATCGCGATAAGCTTTATCCAAAACCGCTCGCAAATCGTCGTCTTCATTTTCTTTGGAGAAACTTCCATAGGCATAGGCGACACTAACCTTGTCCCAATCTCCTATTCCGGTGGCATAGGCGTTAGAAAAATCAATTTTACCATTGACCAATCCGAATTGCGGATGTGGGTAATCCATGACGGAAGCCCTTTTATTGGTACTGGCCGCGAAATTGTGTGCAAAGCCAAGGGTATGTCCAATTTCATGGGCAGACAACTGTCTGATTCGTGCCAAGGCCAAATTGAGCATGGTTTCGTCATTGTCGTCTCTTTCGGCATAAGGCTTGTCCATCAGGGCTTGGGCGATCATAAAGTCTTGACGAATTCTCAAACTTCCTAAACTCACGTGGCCTTTTATGATTTCTCCTGTTCTGGGATCAACCACACTGGCCCCGTAGCTCCATCCTCTGGTAGAGCGGTGCACCCACTGAATTACATTGTAGCGAACGTCCAAAGGATCGGCATCATCGGGAAGTATCTTAACCTGAAAAGCATTTTTGTAACCAACAGCTTCAAAAGCCTGATTCCACCAGCGCCCTCCATCGATCAGTGCTGAGCGAACCGGCTCTGGGGTACCGTTATCCAAATAGTAAACAATCGGCTCAACGGCTTCACTAACAGCCGCTTCCGGATTTTTCTTTTCTAATCGGTGACGGCGAATAAACCGTTGGATGGTCGGTTCTTGAACTGGGCTGGCGTAGTCGTAATAGGTAAAGGGATACGAGCCACTGCGGGCGTCATAATTACGGGTCTGGTACCCTTTTTCGGGTAATGCAATAAAAGAATGGTGCTGAGAAACTGTGACTCGACTGGAGTTGGGCGTGACGGATCTCAATTCTCGACCTGCTGCCGATCCGGTAAATGTCAAGAGAACATCCCATTCTATATTTTTAGGGAAAGCCTTGGTTCTTTCCATAGAGAATGCACTTTTGGACTTGTCCAAGGAATAACTCCCCTGCCCCCTTTGACGTAAACGAGCAGCCACCCCATGGGTGTCTTGCATCAAAAGAGGGGTAATATCGATCAAATAGTGACCTTGGCTTTCTTCTACGATCGGAAACCCTGCCCAAACCGATTTGGCAAAGGCCTGTTCGACGGATTTCTTTTCGAGTTCATTCTCCGTGAGGGCGCGGTAGGTCAAATTGGGCTGTACCAATAGGAGTTTGTTTCCTGCTTTTTTAAAGAAAACCACTTGAGTACCTCCAAGTTGTCCTCTGTCGAGGCCGATATCATTACTTCCCACACCACTGCTCAACGAATTCACATACAAGAACTCTTTTTCGAGCTCCGGAACGTCCAAGTACATCTTGTCTTGGGTGTCGTCGTAATAGAAGTCAAAGTATCCTTCAAACTTCTGATAGGATTTGGTTTTATCGAAGTTTTGGGAATACAGAATTGTCAGGGGTAAAAGTCCGAAGCCCAAGAACAGAAGAACGGACTTAAGGGACTTGTGAAAGGCGGTGGATTTTCTCATAGAAGCCTAAATTAGAGAAAAACAGTTGCTCAACAATAAGGAAGGTCTATTTTTGCCTTCTATCCTAAATGCAGATACGATGACAACCGAGCGCCACAAAGATCTAGTAGAAAGACTGGGTGCCCTAAGACGGTATCTTTGACATAGATGCCAAAAAGATTGAGATAGAAAACGAGGAAGAGCAAAGTGCTCGACCCGGTTTTTGGGATGATCCAGTTCAGGCACAGGCCCATATGAAGAAGCTGAAGAGCAAGCAAAAGTGGGTTAAAGATTACGAAGAAGCTGAACGAAGTGTTCAGGACCTAGAAGTCATGCTGGAGTTCTTCCAGGAAGGCGAAATCAGCGAAGAAGAAGTACAAAACCAGTTTTCGGCTGCCCAAGAGTGGTTAGAGAATTTGGAGTTTAAAAACATGTTGTCTGAAGAGGGCGACGAGTTAACTGCTGTCTTGCAAATAACAGCCGGAGCGGGTGGTACCGAAAGTTGCGACTGGGCTTCGATGTTAATGCGCATGTATTTGATGTGGGCCGAAAAAAATGGCTACAGCGTTAAAGAACTCAACTATCAGGAAGGAGATGTCGCGGGTATAAAGACCGTAACCCTAGAAATTGATGGGGACTATGCCTTTGGCTGGTTAAAAGGAGAAAACGGGGTGCACCGTTTAGTGCGAATCTCGCCATTTGACAGCAATGCCAAACGACACACTTCCTTTGCCTCGGTTTACGTATACCCTTTAGTGGATGACAGTATCGAAATTGAAATCAACTCCTCTGATATTGAAATAACTACTGCTCGATCCAGTGGGGCCGGAGGACAGAATGTCAATAAGGTGGAAACTAAAGTGCAGTTGGTACACAAACCCACTGGGATCCAAATCAGTTGTTCTGATTCACGCTCCCAGCACGACAACAGGGCAACCGCCTTAAAAATGCTGAAATCGCAGCTGTATGAAATCGAGCTCCGGAAAAAGCAGGAAGCACGAGCCGAAATTGAATCCTCTAAGATGAAAATTGAATGGGGATCACAGATTCGGAATTACGTGATGCATCCGTATAAATTAGTGAAGGATGTACGGACGGGACAAGAAACCGGAAATGTAGATGCCGTCATGGACGGAGATCTAAATGCCTTTTTAAAATCTTTTTTAATGATGATGGGGCAAAAAGAAGAATCCTAAGTACTTGGCATTCTTTTTGTTTAACCTTTTTTAGTAACGTATTAACAAACCCTTAACCCCTCTAGCCTTATGATACCAGTAGTTTTGCAACGAAATTCAATGAAATCGGCCTTTCACATTTTACTTTTTGGTGCTTGTGTTTTACTCACGGCGCCGGTCCAGGCACAATGGGGCAACCCCTACGGTTATGGCCGAAGAAGTGCTGTTCCCAACACCCCTACTCCTCAGAAAAAGCAGGAGCCGCCAACGGCGGAAGAAATTGTAGACCTCCAAATGGATCGTCTTACAGAGGATTTGGGATTGGATGTGTTTGAGCAAGCGGTGGTCAAAACCATCATGGTCAAATACGTTAAAAAACGCCTGGATTTGCAACACCAGCAATTGGATGCCCGAGAAGTGCGCGAAGTCTTAGACGACCTTCAGCAACAGCAAGACAACGAATTCAAGACGAGCTTGTCTCCGGAAAAATTCGAAAAGTACATGTCTCTTCGGGAATCCAATAGCAAGAAGAAAAAGCGCAAAAAGAAAAAGAAGAAGGACAAAGACAAGACATAATCCATTCTTTATGAAGCATTTTTCCTTAGTTCTCCTCCTGTTGATGCCCCTTTTGGGAATAGCACAACGACCATCACCCATCACCATCAGCGGGAAAGTAATCGACAAGGATTCGGGTTCTCCCTTAGAATACGCAACACTGGTTGTTCAAAATGCTTCAAACCCAGAAAGAGTAACCGGAGGAATTACCGATGAAAACGGAGTGTTCAGTGTAGAAGTTAACCCTGGCACCTACCACCTTCGAGTAGAATACCTGGGCTACACTACCTATGAGC
>CAZLGZ010000095.1:7069-9883 GCA_964558965.1 uncultured Flavobacteriaceae bacterium | reverse complement strand
TGGTTGTAGATCGCTCTTGTTTCGTGGGCACTGATAAGCAAACTAAAAGCTTCTTCCTTGTTTCCCTTTAATTTTTCTATTTCACTGAGGTACTCTTGTGCCTGGATAATCTGAAGTGTGTCATTGAACTGAAGAGCCATGGCTAGGGCAGTAGAAGCGTAATAAGATGCGCTGTCTAGTTGTTGAAGTCCGAGGTAAATTCCCGCCTGTAGGCCTTTGTGTTCTAGTTTTTCACGGGGAAGCGTGACTTTCTTTAAAGGTTCAATAGACTTGAGATTCCATTCCAGTGCCTTTTGATAGTTTTTCTTAAGTAAGTGATGTTTAGCAATCGCGTAATAGGTTCTTCTTGACCAAATGGAACTTGGATACTGTTCTAGAAGTTCCAGGGTTTCCTTACTATATTTTTCGAAATCCTCAGCCTTACCCCATTCTAAAGCGTTGAGGGTTAAGTTGGATTTTACATGGGATAAGCCTCGGATATTTCCAATCTCTTTAAAAATTCTTTCGGCCTTTTTTTGCTCATTTTCGGCTTCTTGATACAGGTTATAGGCATAAAATAGATACCCTTTTATGTGGTGCAGAATCCCGTGTTCGCGCTCCATACCGTTCTCCATACTGATGACTATGGCATCAGCGAGACATGTATACCATTTTTCAGAGCGGTAGTTGAAAAAGTAATTGAGCGCCATGCCTTGTAGGAGCAAAATCTCCAGTTGAGGATCATTCATCGAGTCGAGATCCTTTGCGGCATAATCAAAGTGAATTGAGGCATTTTCTTTTTCTCCCTTATCAGAATAGTAGTCCCCCAAAAGAATGTTAGAGAGTACCTTGGCTTTTTTTGAAACAACAGGAGAGTTTAGAAAAAGTGCCTTTTGGGCAAAGTAATTCAAACTGTCTGGCAACCTAAACTTGTACACTTGTGCCAGATCGTTGAGGAGGTTGATTTCTTCTAGGGCAGTAAAATTGAGTTGTCCTTGATTAACACCATTAAAGCGCTTAATCAAGCTATCTTTTTTACTCATAGTCTGTCCATACAAGGGGGCAGAGAGCAGAAAAGAACAAAAAATTCCAAGAAGCAATAAACACTTAGGCGTCTTCATGGTAGGCTTATACTACTGCTTTAAGAGGTGAGACTTTGGGTAAATAGATTCGAACGGTTGTCCCGCTTACTTGAGGCGTGACCAATTCAAATTCTCCTCCATTGAGTTCAGTCAGTTCCTTGGCTATTTTTAATCCAACGCCCGTACCCTTTTCTTGACGAGTCCCAGGGGACGAAGAATACGTCTGATCGTCCTGGAGGGCCTGAATAACTTCAGTAGGAATGCTCGCTCCTTCATTGTTCACTTCAAAGGCGATGCGATTCTCTAATTCAATTATTTTAAATTGAATTTCTCCACCTTCCGGTGTGAACTTAATGGCATTAGAAACTAAATTCCTGAGGATCACATCCAAATGGTTGACATCAAAGCGGACTTTATACCCCACTGGAATTTCGCAAGTTAGCCTAATATTCTTTTTTTCTATATCCTCATTAAAAAAGGAACAGGTCATCTGAGCTCTCTTTTTTAAATCGACTTCCACAGGATTGGCATGAAACCCACTCATTTGGGTCTGGGCCCAATAGAGTAGGTTGTTGAGGGTAAAGGAGCTCATATCGACCCTTGATTTAAGTCGTGGAATGGACTCCAATACCTCGCTCTCACTCAATACATTGTCTCGGTAAAGGGTCAACATTTCTTTGAGCGTGTTGACGGGTGAAATCAGATCGTGACTGATAATGGAGAAAAGTTTGTCTTTGGAGTCATTGAGTTGACTTAATTTTTTATTGGCCTCTTTTTGATTGGCGTAATTCTGACGCGCCAGATAGAGAATAGCCAATACACAGAACAAGAGAAAAAGAATACCCAGAATAATCCAGTTCTTTTCTGCAAGGGCGGATTCTTTAGCCGCCATATCCACTTCGTACTGAGATTGCGCCCTTAAAAAGTCTAATTTTTGATTGGCTGCAACTCGATCAAATTTTGTTTTTAAATCCGTGTATTCAAGTAGGAGGGAATAGGCTTTTTCCTGGTCTCCCTGAAGCATGGCGATCTTCTTGTAGTTTTCATAAGCCCCAACCAAATCAATAGAATCCTTCAAGAATTTGGAGAGTTTGATCGCGGCAATGGCCTGTTCTTCCGCCTTATCCAATTCCATTCGACGGATATAGAGGTCCGTATATAAGGTGTTTAGTTCAAGTTGGTCCCGCTTATTTTTGAGGAGGTTAATCAGTTTTTGGGATTTATCCGTCCAGTAAAGAGCAGAATCCAGGTTATTTCTCTTGATGTAGTAGCGGGCATAGACCCGATAGGCTCGACTTGACCACAGCGGGTCGGTCTCGGAGTTTAAGATGTCTACACTTTTCTTTCTGTAGATATGGAAAGTTTCGTAATCCTCAGCATCTACGGCATTTAATGCCATATTACTGCAGGCATAGGCCGCATTCTCTGGTTTGTTTAGTTCATTCCACAAAGCCTCTGATTTGGCGTATTCTTCTTTTGCCTTATCGTGTAAGCCATAGCGGTAATAGGTGAAGCCAAGGTTATGATGCAAAACAGCTTCCTGGTCTTTGTAGCCATGTTCTTGGCAGAGTTCTATGCTTTCGTAAGTGTGCTTGATCAGGTCTTTTTGACTCCCAGAAAAAAGATCGTGCATGACTCGGAAGCGCAAGAAGTTGACGCTTAATTCCGGATCACCGATTGCATCTGTTTTTGTTCTCAGTTCTTCAAATCGGCGTAGAGATTCGTCGTATTTGGAAGCTTCAGCATAGTAATA
>CAZLGZ010000095.1:0-6969 GCA_964558965.1 uncultured Flavobacteriaceae bacterium | reverse complement strand
TGATCAAACTAAAAGAGCGCTAATGGATAGTGTGAAGGAAAGATACTGAGGTTTTGATAGATATAGGGTGTGAAACGGGATTTTTTTTAAGAATGTCTTAACAATTTTTCTCGAGATATGCCAGATTCTCAAACTTGCACCAAAGGGGATAGAGCTGTATTTTCAAGCAAAATTGATCCAATAATGAAACGAAGAGACTTTAATCAATCCCTGGGTTTAGGTGCACTTGCAGCAACAACTTTAGCAGCTTGTTCCCTTAAAAAAGAGGAGGAAACGGTTATTCCGACTACCCTCGAAACCAGTGAAGAGCTTCAACAAAAAATGTATGCAAAGGCCTTGGAGATTACCCGATCAAAAGTGAGAGGAGGGGAGGATGAACCCTTTTTTAAGAAGCCTTTTGTCGACGCCGCTTTTTCGGATAATATCTTTTTGTGGGATACTTGTTTTATCGTCTGCTTTGCGAAGTACCACATGGATGAATTACCGGTTTACCAGGCCTTGAATAATTTTTATGAACGGGTGGAGGAAGACGGTTATATCTGCCGAGAGTACCGTAAGGACGGAAGACCACTCTGGTCAAAGGATCATCCTGTTTCCATCAACCCCCCTTTATTGGCTTGGGCAGAAACCGAATTATATGGTCAAAATGCGGATAAGGAACGACTGCGTTATGCTTATCCGATCCTGAAGAAAAATTTTGAGTTTCACATTGCCCACTATCAGGGAGAAGACAAACTCTTCTGGGGTGATACCTTGGGTTTAGGAATGGACAATATTCCGCGATCACCTCGCGGTTGGACCACTGATCTGGGCAATGGAATGACTCACCACGAACTAGGTGAAAAACTTGGACGTATGGAAGGCTCCAATGCCGAGGAACGCCTAAATATGTTCATTGCCGATTATGTCAATACACTTCAAGGGGTTTGGAATGAGCAGGGGCGATGTGTTGATTTTACAGCACAGATGGCTTTGTATGCAAAGCACTTGTCTTTTATCGCCAAAGAAATTGGGATGGAAGCTGATATATCGGTCTATGAAGCTTTCAGGAAAGAAGTAGGAGAGGCCATTAACGCCCATTGTTGGAGTGAAAAGGATGGGTTTTATTACGACCTGGCCTATGGGGAGCAGGTCGAGCGTCGCCACATCGGGATGTATTGGATGCTGTTGGCCGAATTGGTTCCCGAAGATCGGATGGAGCGATTTGTGGCCTATCTAAAAGACCCTGATGAATTCTACCGTAAAACCCCCTTACCCGCCTTGTCGGCTGCTGATCCGGATTATGTCGGTTGGGGAGACTATTGGCTGGGGGGTGTATGGGCTCCGACCTCCTACATGGTGATTAAGGGTCTCAGTGCTTCAGGCCAAAAGGACTTGGCTCAGGAGCTGGCGGAGATTACCTATTTCAGAGTAGGAGAGGTCTTTGAGGCAACCGGTACGTTTTGGGAGAACTACGCTCCGGATTTGATTTCGTACGGTATGCCGGCCAAACGAGATTTTTGTGGTTGGACCGGTTTGGTGCCGATCGCTTTATACAAAGAGTATATAGAGAACAAGGGTTAATTGGTGTATTACTTAGGAATTGATCTTGGAAGCTCATCTCTTAAGCTGGCACTGGTAGCATCGGGTACCGGGCTTCGAAAGGAGGTGATCAGTTACCCAGAGCAGGAAATGTCCATTTCATCTGCACAACCGGATTGGGCTGAACAGTCTCCTGCTCAGTGGTGGGAATACCTGGTCGCCGGAGTACATCGCTTATTTGAGAAGGCAGGTGTACCCCCCTCAGAAGTCATCGGTATTGGTATCGGATATCAGATGCATGGTCTGGTTTTACTAGATAAAAACGGGGAACCTTTACGAGATGCTATTATCTGGTGTGATAGTCGAGCCATTGATTCCGGTTTAGCCTTAGGGAAATCTCTTGGGCAGCAATATTGTCAAGATCATTTACTTAATCATCCGGGTAATTTTACCGCTTCTAAGTTAGATTGGGTTCGGTCCACTGAGCCAGCTGTATTCGAGAAAGCGAAATACTTTATGTTGCCCGGGGATTACTTGGCTTTCAGGTTAACTGGAGTGCCAACCACAACCTCTACGGGCCTTTCCGAAGGCGTGATGTGGGATTTTCAGGAGAACAGACCTGCGTCGGAAATGCTAGGAGCGATTCCGGGCGCTACAGAACTACTTCCTGAGTTGGTGCCTATACTCGGTGAGCAGGGACAAGTATCTTCGTCTGCCGCGAAAGAGCTTGGAATTCCTGCGGGTACACCATTGCTCTATCGCGCCGGTGATCAGCCGAATAACGCCCTTTCCTTGCACGTGATGGATCCAGGTCAAGTAGCTGCTACCGGAGGAACCTCAGGGGTGGTCTATGCCGTTAACGATTCAACTTCCTTTAAAGAAATGAATCGCCTCAATCATTTTTTACACGCCAATCACAACACTACTCGTAGACGGTTAGGAACCTTACTCTGTATAAATGGATGTGGTATTCTCTACCGTTGGCTATCGCAACTTTTTGATGGGTTATCGTATGCTGAAATGAATAAATTGGCTGAACAAGCCCCCATAGGATCTGAAGGATTGTGTATTCTCCCCTTCGGGAATGGAGCAGAGCGGATCTTCGAAAATCGCAATTTAGGAGGACATATCAGTGGTCTGAATTTCAACCGCCACAACAGAGCCCATCTCTGTCGGGCAGGTCTAGAGGGAATAGCTTTTTCTTTTTATTACGGCTTCGAACTACTCGCGAAGGAAGGGGTTGCTACCCAAAGTATACGGACAGGGAATGACAATCTCTTTCAATCCAAGGTGATGGCTCAAACAGTAGCCAATCTATTGCAAGTAGAAATTGAAGTGTTCGAAACTACTGGTGCTGAAGGGGCGGCCCGAGCCTGTGCACTGGCAGAAGGTCTAGAGAAAGAATTCAAGCAGATGATACTGCAGGATTACCTCAATTCCTTTTACCCTGAGAAGGAGAATAAACACTATTTGGAGGCCTATGAGGTCTGGAAAGCCGAATTGCATAAACACATACAAGAAGCATGATACTACTAGGAGATCGAGAATACTTTAAGGGGATAGGCGCTATTCAATACGAAGGAAAGGAATCGGACAATCCTTTAGCTTTTAAATACTACAATCCAGATCACCTGGTTGCAGGTAAGACTATGAGAGAGCATTTTAAGTTCGCTATGGCCTATTGGCATACCCTTTGCGGAACAGGTGGAGATCCATTTGGTCCGGGCACCAAAAGTTTCCCATGGGCTCAATCCTCTGATCCAGTTCAAGCGGCACGGGATAAAGCGGATGCTGGTTTTGAATTTTTGACTAAAATGGGATTTGGCTATTACTGTTTTCACGATTACGATCTCATTGATGAAGGCCATTCTTTGTTTGAATCTGAAAAGCGGCTTCAAACTATGGTGGATTACCTAAACGCCAAACAGAAGGAATCTGGAGTGAAGTTACTCTGGGGGACCGCTAACTGCTTTTCCCATCCGCGCTATATGAATGGTGCTGCAACCAATCCCGATTTTAAAGTAGTAGCTCATGCCGCGGCTCAAGTAAAATTGGCACTGGATACCACCATTGCGCTGGGGGGAGAAAATTATGTGTTTTGGGGAGGACGAGAGGGATATATGTCGTTGCTCAATACCGATATGAAACGGGAACAGGATCACCTGGGAGCATTTTTAAATATGGCCAAGGACTATGCAAGAAAGCAAGGCTTTACGGGAACTTTCTTTATCGAGCCAAAGCCCTGTGAACCCTCAAAACACCAGTATGATTTTGACGCCGCCACTTCAATAAACACCATCCGACAATACGGTTTAGAGAACGACTTCAAACTCAATATCGAGGTCAACCATGCGACCTTGGCGCAACATACATTTCAGCATGAACTCCAGGTCGCTGCGGACGCGGGTATGCTTGGCAGTATCGACGCCAATCGGGGAGACTATCAAAACGGTTGGGATACTGATCAATTCCCGATTGATCTCTACGAATGTACCGAGGCGATGTTGGTCTTTTTACAGAGCGGTGGCCTTCGGGGAGGCGGTATCAATTTTGACGCCAAAACCAGACGAAATTCTACCGATTTAGAAGACTTGTTCATCGCGCATATTTCTGGTGCTGATACCTTTGCTCGTTCATTATTGGCGGCAGAGGCCATACTCGAAAAATCAGCTTATGCCGATCTTAGGAAAAAGCGATATGCTTCATTTGATTCGGGTATAGGGGCAGAGTTTGAAGCGGGTAAGTTAGACTTGCAAGACTTGTATACCTTGGCAAGTGAAGGAAAGGAGCCCGAGCAAATTAGTGGAAAACAAGAGCTTTACGAGTCCATTCTCAACCAACACATTTAAGTTCATTGAGTGAGAAAGGGAAGTCAATTCTTCCCTGTATTAAAAGTGATTTGATGGAAAGTTGCTTACCTTCATGTAGCACAGCCATTCTAACATGAAGAAGAAACTCTATACCCAATCCCGGGAAGCTGCCCCGGATGGTTTTCGTTATCGTGGAGTAGAAACAACCCGTTTAGAGAACCTAACCGACGCCGTATTTGGTTTTTCGATCACCCTTTTGGTTATTTCGTCTCAAGTCCCTACAACCTATTTGGAGTTGCAGTCGTCCATGTACAGCTTCTTTGGTTTTATTTTCTGTACCATGCTCCTCTTAGGACTTTGGAATAACCACAATAACTTCTTTTTGCGCTATGGTTTACAAGACACCAGAACCAAGTTGCTCAATTCCCTTTTTCTGTTTGTCTTGCTCTTTTATATCTATCCCTTGAAGTACTTGTTTTCTTTTGTGGGTACGGCCATTTGGGTCAATATTATGCGGGATTTTGGGCACGACTCGCCTGCGTTTCAAATGGCATTAGAGCAGTTGGTACAAGCAAATATGAGCGCTGATCAATGGGTAGATTTGATGATTCGGTTTGGCTTGGGACACCTCTTTATTCACAGTATTCTCTTCCTGATGCACATCAATGCCCTCCGCCAAAAAGAGGACCTTAATCTTTCCGCAAAGGAAGTGTTCCTCACCTGGAATTATCTTTATTCCTACTTGATTTTAATGGTGATCTCGGTACTTTCTATCCTGATTGTTCTGATCTGGGGAGGGTACGGAGCGGCCTATTCCGGATGGATCTATGCTACACTTCCCTTCTTGTTTTTTGCCTTGGATCGAATCCGACGAAGACAGCAGAGCAAGCGTTTTCCTCCAAACGAAGTTTAAAAACTAAAAAAGATCCTGAAAGTGGGATTTGACACTGAAAAGGGTAGCCTCTTTCATGCTGTCGAATCGCAGATCGGCATGACCTACTCGCTCCTCAGGACCAATTCCTACACTGTAAAATCCACCTGCTTTAGCTGCATCTACTCCGCTTTCGGCATCCTCAAAAACAATGCATTCTGCGGGTTTATAGCCCAATTGTTCTGCTCCGAATAGGAAGATATCCGGTGCTGGTTTGCTTTTGTCAACGCTATTGCCATCTCCAATAACATCGAAGAAAGCTTTGCCCTGTAATTGCTCTAATACTTTGTGGGAGTTTTTACTTGCGCTGCCTAGAGCGATCTTGTAGCCAGCTGATTTTAACTGCGTCAATAATTCCTTTGCACCAGGTAAAAAGTCTTCCGGGCTGATATGCTCAAGGCCTTGTAAGTAGTACTCGTTTTTGCGAGTAGCCAGTTCGGTCAGTTCTTCTTCTGGCAGACTTACGTTGTTGTGGGCCTGAATGATCCGTATAGAATCCATTCTTGATACCCCCCTTAGTTTTTCATTTACTTCTCGATCGAAGTTCCAGCCGAGCTCACCGGCCAAGCGGTTCCAGGCAAGGTAGTGGTGTTCTGCGGTATCGGTAATCACCCCGTCTAAATCAAAAATAAAAGCCTTGATCATCTTGTGTGCATTTGGTTTGGCGATCGCAAAAGTAGTCCCTGCTATTGGAGCGTGCAAAATTTCTTACTATTGCGGATTCAAGCGGAAAGTAATACGCTTGTTGGTAATCACGGAAGACATGATATTTAAGGCCACAGTTGCTGAATCGCATTGATTACTAGTATCGTAAATGGCGATTGCACAAAGAGACGGGTTGGCATTTCGGGCACCATCCATACGTTCTCCGATAGTTATGCCACTTGCGAGGGAGGAATCAATAAACGAAAAATCAGGAGCTACATCACTAAACGTCTGAGTACTCCCATTTACAGTGTAGATAAGGTCTCCATTTATTTCGTCATATTCAATGCTATAATCCGAATCCCCGGCTGCAAAATTACCCAGGTTCTGTGTTATGGTCAAGGCCGCTCCCGTATCTCCGTTAATTAGGTCCAGTTGTATTCCAAGTGCATTGGCGCTTCTGTGATATATCCTAAAATTTCCACCACTTACTATGTCAGCCTGACTCTCTTGATCCCGGTAGGTGAACTCAGCTCTAAATCCAGTAAAATTGAAAATATTACCGGTATTCGGTACCTCGATGTCAAGACCTACACCTCCGCCTGAGGTTGTTGTCCGAATCCCGCATCCTGCCTGTTCTGTGTTAGGGTTTATACTGCTTGCGTTCGGTCCAACAGTAGCTTGAGTCAAAGGGTTGGTGTCAAAGTCAAATTGAGAAACGAGTTCGGGGCTGTCCGTATCCTCACAGGCGAGATAGGCGAAACTGACATTGGCGAGGCTTCCAAAAACCGGGGTGAAGCTAAACGTTCCATCGGTGTTTAGGTTAAGAGTTCCTGAACTAGCGGCGGTAAAGGGTCTTGGTCTAACAAGAAGTGAGGTGCCTTCAGGGTCAGAATCATTATTAAGTAGACTCTGCCCGGCTACAGTATTCAGGGTTTGACTAACTAAGATCGCATAGATATCATTCTGCGCTACAGGAGGTTGGCTTTGAGCGAATAGAGGTGTGACTCGGATTAATCCGAGAAAAAATAGGATAGATATTCCAATGGTATTTTTCACCTC
>CAZLGZ010000094.1:0-9892 GCA_964558965.1 uncultured Flavobacteriaceae bacterium | reverse complement strand
CTTTTGGATATATCGCTGGGATTCTTCTAGCCTGTTCAATCTATTGTAAAGACCGATTAAATGCCCTGAAATAATCAATTCAGATTTGGGGTCCCGTCCAAGGGTCTCTGGACGATCAAGCGCCATACTGAAGTATTCCTCTGCCAAGGCATTCTTTTCTTGCTCCATGTACATATACCCCAAATTCTCTAACAAGAGGTAATACTCCAAGAGGTTGTTGGCTTTCTTAGCCACTTGTAAGCCTTCCATATAAGCGGCCTCTGCTTCCTCATAACGCTTAAGGTCTGTCAAGCAAATCCCAATATTATTAAAGGACGCGGGCTGCTCATTGAGCAAATTAAATTCTTTGCGCAAAGCGAGACTCTTCCTATGGAATTCCAAGGACTTTTCAAGTAAGAGCATTTCCTGGTAGATCAAGCCGATGTTATTTAAATACTTTGCGTTATTCTTTGGGTCGCCATGAGCCTCATTGAGTTTTAAGGCTTCAAAGAAGTAACCCAGTGCTTCTTCGAATTTTCCGACATTCCAGTTGTACATCCCCAGATTGTTCAATCCAGAAGCCTCCTGGGATTTAAATCCAAAAGCCCGGCTCTTTTCCAAAGCCTTGCGGAAGTAATAATGTGCGGAATCCGACTGCTGGTGTACATCCATGTAGATTCCCTTCACATTGAGGAGTTTGACCTGCCCCAGAGGATTGTCTTTTTTCAGAGACAAGGCTAGTCCTTCTTCTAACACTTCTTTGGCCTTTTGCTTATCGCTAAAAATCAAAGCGAACGCACTTTGTCGGTAAAGAGAAAATTGAAGGGAGTCATCTTTTTGTTGGCGCGCTTCAATCAATAGACTATCGGCGTTCTGGGCAGTTAAAGCAGAACAAAACAGCGAACACAACAAACAAATCAGGAACTTATGCATTTTTCTAAGAGTTAACCGGAAACCGGGCTTTGGCAGACAAAATAGGCAAAGCCCGATAAACGGCCAGCTAAATGCAGCTCCGCCGCACCTTATTGATATTTCAAAAATTCATCCAAAGAGGCGTTGAGATAAGCTGAACTGCCCATCATTACCCCTTTCTTGTAGACTTCCGGGTCACAAGGCACGGCTTGCATTTTCTCTAAAACCGCATCAGAAGCGGAGAAAACACGAATTGCTCCATAGTCAGATCCCCAAAGGTCCTGTTCAGCGCTTTTAACAGCCTTGTACTTCTTATCTTCCAATACCCCATCAATGGCGATGGTTTTCTTAGGAACAACATTCAATGTCGCTTGGTATTTGAGCCCCTTCTTAAATGCGAAAAGTGAATTGGAATTGAGGATGATGGTTTTTTGAGCAAATCCTCCCTTGACCTGAAAAGATGTTGCATTAACCACGCCTAGACTTGGTCGAGCGACCACCTTCGCTACACCTCCAAAGGTCTTGGTCAGTGCTCTACTCCCTTGTGATTGGCCATCCTCAACAAAAGGGATCGCGACATTGACACGAGCCACGATAATTCCCCCGAGGCTTTTGGAGGTCCCCATCCCATTGTCAAAGGCTCCGCCTTTGGTTTTTCTTTTACCACTCTTGGTTTCTTTCTTAATGAAGAATTGGGTGTTGCTCGGTGCAGTAGTAATGTATCCCGGAAACTGCGCCTTATTCGGTTCTCCTCCATCGATCACCGTCCATCCTTCAAAGGTAGGATCACCTTGCAGGTCAGCAGCGGTGACAATCTCAAAACCAGCTTGTTTTAAACGATCGGTGTACTCTTTATACAGTTGGTCCGTCATCGCCTGCAAATCAGCTTCCTGGATTCCTTGAAGTCCAAGAATCAACTGTGCCTTGGCCGATCCCCGAGCACCACCCCCGAGTTCTGGTGACCCTTTGGCTATACTGGTCTGATCATAGACCATTTGGTAATTGATGTAAAACTCTTGAACAAAAACCTTTTTTGGAGCATCCTTGAATTTTGGCATTCCAAAGCTCGCCAGGTTCTTGACTTTAACCTCCTTAACTTCCTGAGCGAAGATGGCGGTTGTTAAAAAAAACTGGCAAAGAACCAGCCCCATTACTTTTTTCATAATTGTCTTGTATTAGTTGGGTCAAATGTATCGGCGAGGGACATGGAAGGGAATACGATATTCATCCCATATTTGATCCAACTAAAAGAAAAACAGCCTTTATAACCACCCGGAATCGCCCTATCTTTAGGGAAATAGCAAAGTCACTGCGATGCCAACTTACACCCTTGAGGTCAATGGAGAATCTTTTATTGTAGAATGCGAAGCCGACACACCTTTGTTGTGGGTCCTCCGGGACCATCTGAACTTAGTCGGTACCAAATTTGGCTGTGGAATTGCGCAATGTGGAGCCTGTACTGTTCACTTGGATGGAGTAGGAATTCGATCTTGCCAATTCCCCGTTTCCTCCATTGATAAAAAAGTAACCACGATTGAAGGTTTGAGTAAAATGGGGGATCATCCGGTACAAAAAGCGTGGAAAGAACTGGACGTAGCCCAATGCGGCTACTGCCAATCCGGGCAGATCATGATGGCTGCAGCTCTTTTGGATCGCAACCCCACACCCTCAGACTTGGATATTCAAATGACCATGAACGGTAATCTCTGTCGCTGTGGCACCTATAACCGGATTCAAGAAGCCATAGCCTTGGCGAGTGAGATAGGGCAAGACTCCTCCAGTAATAACGAAGAATTAAAGAATACTTAAGCCAAAGTTGCCCGTAAGCCACTTGGTATCTCCTACTTTTACACCATCAAAATTACCGACGTATGACCGCTCGATTTCGACACCTACTTACTACTTCTCTTTTCCTATTTGTCTCTTTGGCAATGCAGGCCCAAGACCTTTTACAATCAGGCCCAATGGTGGGTTATTCTACCATGCGGGAAGTCCTACTTTGGGCACAAACCACCAAAAGTGCAGAGGTCTATTTTGAGTACTACGATCAGGCCGATCCTAAAGTCAAGTTTAAAACGGCTAAAGTCACGACAGACCCCCAGCAGGCTTTTGTGGCTAAGCTCATTGCTGACAAGGTATTACCCGGAAAAAAGTACACCTACACTCTACACATCAATGGTAAAAAGGTACGCAGAGACTACCCGATGGAATTTGTATCCCAGACCCTCTGGCAATGGCGTACCGATCCTCCGACCGTGCGTTTTGCGATAGGAAGTTGCAACTACGTCAACGAGCCTGAATTTGACCGTCCTGGTCGACCCTATGGGAGCGAGTTCGAAATCTTTCAATCCATTCATAAGAGCAATCCGGACTTTATGTTGTGGCTGGGTGACAACACCTACCTAAGAGAAGTCGATTGGAATTCCCGCACCGGATTTTTGCATCGGTACACCCATACGCGTTCGCTTCCTGAAGTCCAACCCTTGTTGGCTTCTACGCACCATTATGCGATTTGGGATGACCACGATTTTGGGCCTAACAATGCCGATGGGAGTTATTGGATGAAAGAAACAGCCTCCGAAATATTTCAGCTGTTCTGGACCAACCCCAACTACAACCTGACTGGTGAGGGCGGGATCACCGGTAGCTTTCAATGGGCTGACATTCAATTTTTCCTTTTGGATAATCGCTACCACAGAACCTCCAATGACAACTATACCGGCGATCGTCAAATGCTGGGCAAAGCTCAAATTGACTGGCTGATCAATGCATTAGCAAGCAGCCGTGCCCCATTTAAGTTTGTGGCTATCGGAGGGCAGGTACTCAGCACAGAAGCGATGTACGAGAATTATGCCACCTTCCCGGAAGAACAGCAATACCTCCTCAGAAGGATTCGAGAAGCACGAATTGAGGGCGTTATTTTTCTGGATGGAGACCGGCACCATACAGGCCTCAGCAAAATGCAAGAGAGTGACCGGGTGTACCCCCTATATGATCTCACCTGTTCTTCTCTTACTGCAGGAGCCAATCAGAATAAAGAAGTGCTCAATAAGTACAAGCTGGAAGAAACCCTGGTTGGAGAGCATAACTACGGAATACTAACCGTATCAGGTCCAAGGACAGAGCGTGTGCTGACCATTCAAATACTGGATAAAGACGGGAAAGAATTGTGGACCAAGGATATTGCGGCCAAGGAATTAAAATACCCCAGCTCAGGACGATAAAATCGACTTTTACTGGGGTTTAATCACACAAGAAAAGTGGATAGCTCAGGTCTTTCAGTCAGGTTGAAGAACCCTCAGGTTCGCGAGCTGAACTATTCAACAGTCTAAAGATAGTGTAGTTTTTTAGTTAATGCAACTAAGTTGCATTTAGAATTGAAAGATTATTTAGTAGCCCGCTGCTTGGCCATCCTTACGGCTCTCTGATGCACCGTGATAGACCTTGTTGACATCATCCCAGAGTATGGCCTGGTAACCTCCGTATACTCCGCGTGCGATACCAATACGGTGGCCCATTCCCATCAAATCCCGAATGGTGGTGTACGGAATTCCCGATTCAACGCGCACGGTTCCGGTGTTCTCGCTCACCGCCCCCATAGGACTCGCCCCTCCGGTGTGATCCCAACGCGGAGCATCTCCGGCTTCCTGTATATTCATTCCGAAATCCACCACATTCATGATAATTTGGGTATGACCCATCGGCTGAAAATCGCCACCCATGACCCCAAAACTCATAAAAGGCTTTCCGTCTTTCGTGACAAAAGCGGGAATAATGGTGTGAAAAGGTCGTTTCCCTGGTTCATAGGTATTGGCTTGTCCCCTTTTTAAACTAAAGAGCTCGCCTCTGTCTTGCAACATGAAACCTAATTTTGGAGGGGCCATCCCCGACCCCATTCCACGGTAGTTACTTTGAATCAAAGAAATCATATTCCCGTCTTTATCCGCCACGGTCATATAGATGGTTTCCCCTGCCGAAATTTCTCCTGCTTTATAGCGGCCTGCCCGATCAGTAATCTGGGCCCGTCGCGATGCAGCATAGTCCTCAGAAAGCAACTCCTCCACCGGAACATCAAAGAAGTCCATATCGGCGTAGTACTTCGCACGGTCTTCAAAAGCTAACTTTTTAGCCTCGGTAAACAGGTGCAAGTGCTCTGCGCTGCCAAATGCAATGTTTGATAAGTCATAGCCTTCGAGTATTTCCAACATTTGTAAAGCAGCAATTCCTTGTCCATTAGGAGGTAGCTCCCATACATCATAGCCCCGGTAATTGATCGAAACAGGTTCTACCCATTCGGATTTGTGTTTGGCCAAATCCTTGGCCGATAAAAATCCACCTTGTTCTTTGATAAAGGCTCCTATGGTTTTAGCGATATCTCCTTTGTAGAAGGCATCCCGACCACCTTCAGCAATCTTGCGGTAGGTATTCGCTAAGTAGGGGTTCTTGTAAATTTCTCCTTCTTTAGGAAGCTTCCCCCCATTCTGCCCCATATAGGTATCCTCGATATTCGGAAATCCGCGCGAGATGAAAAAGGGCACCGAACGGTTCATGTACCAAGCGATTAATTCGGTTAAGGGAAAACCCTTTTCTGCATAATCAATAGCCGGTTGAAGAATTTCGCCCATGGGCTTAGAGCCGAATTTTCCATGCAGCTCGAACCAACCATCCACCGCCCCGGGAACACTAACGGGAAGAGGACCAAAAGAAGGAATCTTCGTGCTTTTCTGCTTTTCAAAATACTTTAGTGTTAAGGACTCCGGAGAGCGCCCACTGGCATTGAGTCCATAGAGTTTTTTGGTTTTATTGTCCCACACAATGGCAAATAGATCACCTCCAATACCACAACCGGTGGGCTCCATAAGACCCAAAGCGGCATTGGCAGCAATAGCCGCATCAATCGCATTCCCTCCTGATTTAAGTATATCCAGACCGATTTGAGTTGCCAGAGGATGGCTAGTGGCCACCATGCCATTTTGCCCCAACACCACAGAGCGTGTAGCGAATGATTCTCCTGTAATTCGGTCTTGGGCATGCAATTGAAAGATGCCCACTAAGCTTATGAAGATTAAGCTTATTCCTTTTCTCATAGTTTCCAATTTTAGGACCTAAAAGATAAGAAACTTCGGGCGGCTTCTCTGGATTTAAGCGACTTGCTCTTCCCTTTCCATAGCCAGAAAATGGGTGATTTCTTCCTCCTCGTTGAGCAGGGGAATAACATCGATATGGCAGTGGTATTCTTCCCCGTTCTTTCGGTAATTCACTAGAGTACGGTTAAATCGAACCCCTTCAGCAATCAACTGGCGGATCTCTTTTCTTATTTCTTCTGAAGTCTTTTTGCCCTGCAGAAAGGTGGGTTTTTTGCCTAAAGCAAAGGTCTTGGTATAGCCCGTCATTTCATTGAAACCGTTGTTGACCCAGACAATCTTTCGATTGAGGTCTGTGACCACCAGGGCTTCGTATTCGTTGGCCTGAAGAAGTTCTAAAAGGGAGTCCTGCACCTTGCGCTGCAGAATTCCTTCAATCTCCGACACCTCATTCTCAAACTTTAGTTTTTTTAGTAGTGCGTGATAATTCGTCATGTAAAAATCCATACTACGTAGAGGGGACAGGTATTTCTTCTTTTTACTTTCTTCCATACCAGTAAATTAGGTTTAAAAAAATGAAAAGCCCCCGAAATCGAGGGCTTTTTTACTTTTTGGAAAAAGTAGAGATCGTCCAGTACGAGTCTACTCCGCTAAAGTGACCGATCGAGTGACCTTATTAAAGGGGCCAGAAATCGCGTTTCCTTCTCCGTCAATAAGTTCCAATTGGATAGTCACCTCACCCATTGGCAAGCCTTTTACAACGTGTGGCGCCCATTCGGTGATCATAAACTCTTCGCCGTTGATCGTGGCTTTGACTTTATTCCCGTCTGCAGACAAGGTCGTGTTCAAAACAAAGAAGTCAAGCAATAAGTTCTTGGTGTCATCTCCTTTGTAGGTGCCCTTTGGGCGGCTATAAATTAGAGTTGGTGCCTCCATGTCGAGCCCCAGTGAATCCACCGGGTTCTCGCCAACGACCATTTTCTTGACAACCACGGAGTTCTCATTCTTTACCGATTCGTGGTAAGAACGGCTTAGAAAGGCTACCAAATGGTGTACACCGTCCGGAATATCTTTAGAAAAGTTCGGCTCGTAGTGTGCTGAATAGGGTTGGTTGTTCAAGATAAAATGAATGTGCTGACCTTTTCCTGAATTAGCGAGCATTTCGGCGTTGGGTCCGGCCGTTTGAGCCCCTAACTCATAGTTGTTCACCGTAAAAGCAAAGTTCACTTCTCCTCCGCTGGCCATGGTAGTTTCGGCCGGTTGATCAATCTGTAAGACAGCATCCGCATAAGCGGGAGAACCTTCTAGTTTTTCCAGGGTGATTGAAGTCTTGGCGGTCTCTTCAACCACCTCTTCCTCTTTTTCTTTTTTCTCCTGTTTACAAGCCATAAAAGTCAAACTCGCCAGCAAGACAAGACCAGGAACTCTTCCGTATTTTTTCATTTTTAGGGTTTTAGGTATAGATTCTATAAAAATACGACTTCAAAGGCATTTGGGTGGCGCCCAAACCTCACGAACCGTAAATCAAGTTTCCGAAAGTGTTTAGAAATGGATCTACATTCATCACGGTGTAGTAGAAGAAACCTCCCAGCCAGCCGTGAAAAAGTCCCAGAACATAAATATTGGGTTCTTTGAGATAAATATAGCCATAGAATAAGGCCAGGATAAAAGTCGCTCCAATCAAAGGCCAAATGGGGTAATGAATGGCTGCAAACAGCAAGGCGGTCAAGCCTATGACGGCAGCTTTGCTTAAGACCGGGCGATCAATCCTTCTCAGGTTACCGGCCAATAAGGCGATGAGCAAATACTGCTGAATCATGCCCCAAAGAGGGTAGGTAATCAGCACAGGAAGCAGATGCCAACTGGGATTTAAAGTAGACCGGAAGTACCCGATAATAATCATAGCCAGCAAAGCCACGATTCCAAAGGGCAATACCAGCCTTAGGGTGGTACCGAAATTATCGGTTCGAAAACCCCACTCCCTCAGTACCTCGGGATTAGACCTCTTCTGGTAAAAAATATAGCTCAGCCATAAAAGCGTAGCGGTCGAGACAAAGAAGAATCGCCATTCGAGGTAATCCATGAACAGAAATTTCCCAAAGGCGGTAAGCAGTACAGCAATCAGTTCTCGTTTATTTCTCGGGCTGGTTTTGGCTTCCATGCGATCAACTTACTTTAAGTGAGCAGGGGTTAAATCGCTTGTTCCCATGCTCTTGGGGCGAATAGCAATTGAGCAATACGACTTACCTGAATTGCTCTGCGACTCTAAAACAACGAGCTCTCCTCCTACCTTTTCCATCAAGGTACGGTCGTAATTCATCAGTTTGTAACAGGCTTGAACATCTCCTGTTCCCCGTAAAGGACAGTGCACGTGAATTTCTGTGTAGGCTGTTTTATCGTCTACAGACTTGATCGGAAAAAGATCCCTCCCATCAGGAGGCATGAAGGCCTGCCATCGCTCACCCAACTCCTGTGGGCTATGAGCGGGAGCTGGTTTGTTCAAGGTCAAATTTAAATGGGCGGAAGAACGAGTCAACCTTCGGGTCAAGCCATCCAAATAGGGGCGTCGCCCTACAAAGGCTATACACTTTAAGACCAAAGAAAAAACCGCTTGGCGCTCTAGAAATTTCTTCATTCCTACAAGTTACACTCTTTCGAATGATGAAAAGAACCCCTCCTACTGCACACTGAACAGAAAATCGCTTTGTGTGGCCTGAACATCCAGACTGAAACCGGAACAGCAATCTCGGCAAGTCAAACTTGGGTTTGACGCCCCTGTACTAAAGCCGTTTAGTAGGTTCAGGTTTCGATCGGTATTGCGGATTCTCGTTCCGCTGTAAAAATGAAGGATGTACTCCCCTGCTTCCCGAGGCACCAATCCGATCTCATAGCGGTATTGGTTGTTTTCTTCATCCAATTCGGTAAGCATTCTCAGTTCTGAAGCAGAACAACGACCGGTTGAAGAAGACCCTTCTCGATTGACAATCCGAAAGCGATCCAAGGCATCCCCTATTTCAATCTCATTGGTTCGGTCCGTACTGACCTGAACGAGTTCTGAAAGACTAAACTGAGAAGAGAATTCATAGCTGGGATCGAAGACGGAATCCCGCAGCTCTGAATCATAGACATTGGCAGAGACCTGTCCGCGTATCCAGAGGGTATCGCCAACCGAAAAATCAGGGGCAGCGGTTAGATTCGCCTGAACATCGTTTCCGAAGAGCGTCTGTTTGTCGTCGTCACATTGGAAGGCCATCAAAAGGCACCCCAATAGAATCGTGGGTAGAATTGAAATTTTCTTTTTCATAGCAATGGTTATTTAAACACTTTCTAAATTAGAAAATCTCGTGTAAAGTCAAGGTTATCTTCATTTTAAATCTTCAACCCAATTAGGGTATAAAGCATAAAAAAACCCGCCTGTTGGCGGGTTTTCTAAATGATATGAGATTGGTTTACTTCACTTCTTCGAAGTCAACGTCCTCCACATTATCTCCTTCTGATGCATTACCAGCGCTGGCGTCAGGTCCAGGCTCCCCTCCTGGGGCTCCTCCTTGTGCTTCTGCCTGTGCCTTGTACATCTCTTCTGAAGCGACTTTCCAGGCTTCATTGATTTTATCAAGTGCTGGAGTAATAGCCTCAACCTCTTTGGTTTCGTAGGCCTTCTTCAATTCTTCCAGAGCGTCCTCGATCGGCTTCTTCTTGTCGTCAGACAGTTTATCGCCGAACTCTTTGAGTTGCTTCTCTGTTTCGAAGATCATTTGGTCCGCCTTGTTCAAGGTATCTGCTGTCTCCTTGGCTTTGGCATCGGCTTCGGCATTCGCCTCCGCTTCTGCTTTCATCTTCTCGATCTCTTCTTCCGTCAATCCAGAGGAAGCTTCGATTCGGATGTCCTGAGATTTATTCGTCGCCTTGTCCGTTCC
>CAZLGZ010000093.1:0-9955 GCA_964558965.1 uncultured Flavobacteriaceae bacterium | reverse complement strand
AGCGATCAGGTCAAAGAGTTCAGAGGGAATATTTTCGTTTTTCATGACTGTTGTGCTATTTCTTCTCTTAATTTTTTTAAGGCGTAAAAGAGCCTGGATTTAACGGTGCCTTCACTGCATTCCAAGTAATCACTTATTTCGGCAATGGTTAGGTTGTTGCTGTATTTGAGCATAACCACTTCTTTGTGATCAAAAGACAGGTGATTCAGCGCTTTTTGAACCAAGTGTTTTTTGGCATTGAAGACAGGTTCTTCAACTTGAAGGGAACTCAAAGATTCCGCTGGCTCTTCCGCTTTTCGAATACTGCGGTATCGGATCTCGTTTTTCCACTGGTTTTTGGCGATCGAAAAAAGCCAAACTTTCAGTGATTTATTCGGATCGAAGAGCTGAGGTTTTCGAAAGACCTTCAAAAAGACGTTTTGGGTAATGTCCCGAGCCAGTTCTGCATCTCCGCTTAGCCAGGTGGCAAAGCGGAAAAGGTCCTCGTGATTGCGCTGGTATATCAAAGAGAACACCTCCCGGCTTCCGCTGGAGGTGAACTCATGCATTAGTTTTTGATCGTCTAGGGGCATCTGAAGTTCGTCCGGATTCAAATTAGGATTTTTAGTCTGCCCGGTCAAACCAACTCAATACTTCGTCTTTGCGACCACTGTCTTCGGCAATGCGATTAATAAAAACCAAAGCTTGTTTGTATTTCTCTTTTTGACCGGTACGGGCGTAGTGATTGCGCAGGTGAATCAAGGCTGGCAGATAGGTCAGGTTCATACGCTCCTTGACCATTTGATCTTCTGGATGAGTTTGAAAGTTTTGCAAGAGATAATCCAGGTAATACTTCTGCTCAAAATTGGTTCTCATCGCTGCGGTATTGTCGAAGGGCTGGGCGGAGTACCGTATCACATTTCCGACCAGGTACATTTTATTCTCCAATCCGAATTGCTTGAAATAATCTATATCGGTTCCGCCAGAAATATAGGCAGGACGATTGCTCCCCCGAAGTACTTCGGCAGCTAAATAATCCGCATAGGCTGGAATATTTTTAAAGTCCTTTTGGGATTTAGCCGGTGATTGAATGCCCAGTAATTTGAGCACTTTTGAACGGTACTCGTCTTCAGTAGCCAAGAACCATTTGTTGATGACCAAGACATCTGTTCGAATACCGGCGCCGTACTGCAGAACCCATTTTTGCATACTGTCGGTATCGCCATTGGTAATAATGATCCCGTTTTGATCGATCGATTGCAATGCATTGTAATTCCACTTCAAACTGGCGTTACTGTAAATATTGCTCTTGAGCATTCGAGGAGCGAGATCTTTCAATTTCGCTGATTCAAATTCGGGCACATACACCGCCAGTAGCCAGCCGTAGACTTCCGGTCGATCGGGGTCGATGCGGTAAGCCTCTGCAAAATAGCGGATCGCCTTTGCTCGAGGAGTATTCATCCCCTTGATGTATTGGTAGTCAAAGGTCGCGCCGATGTGGGTTTTGGCCTTGACCAGAATGGGGTCTAGTCGAGCGTAAAAATCACTTTTTCCATCGGACCATAGATCGGGTTGTTCCAGTTGGAGTTTCGCTCGTTCTGCTCGGTAATAATTAGCCCATGCCTCGGTATTGACCGGGCTCTTTTTGAGTTCCTTTTGCCAAAGGGAAGATTGTTCCTGATAGTAAGAAACCGGATGTACCTCTTTGGCAATTCCGAGAATTTTTTTGGGTTTCTGCGCCAAGAGAGAAAGGCTAAAAAGAAGGCTCATTCCAAGACAGACAAGGGGCCGAATTGATGTACTCATGTGAAGGGTATTTTTGATGTTCGTTTTGAGATAGTACACTTCAAAAATCAAAAGGTTCAAAAGAAGTTGATTTAGTACCTTTCGGTAAAATTGCTCAACCGAATAAGAGCCGGCATGCGCTTCGATCTAAAGAGACCCATTCCTTATACCTATTCCTGGCGAGACACCTTTATTATTGGGTTGTCTTTGGCTATGGTCTTTTGTTTTATTCTCATTTTTTTGAAACCCTTTGACACTTACAGTGTTCAGATGAAGTTCAAAAATCTCAAACTGGTGGGGTATGCCTTACCTACTTTATTGGCTGTTCTCAGCATGCACGGGATTGAGAATGTCTGGTACCTCAGGACCAAAAAATGGCGATGGGCCAATGAAATTGTAATGCTCTTATTGGGCTTCTTCACTGTTGCGATTTTGTCTTTTATCTACCTCAACAATTTTGTCAATCAGAATGCACTCCCTTGGTCAGAATTCCTGACTTGGGTGAAGTACTACGGTTTGCCTTTTACACCCATACTGATGGCCTTCTGGGGCTATTTGCGTTTCCGGTTTGGGAAGATTGATTTTAACCGGCAGGAGATTCAGCAGAATGCAGAACTGCTCGTGCAGGGAGAAGGTCAAAAAGATGTGCATCGATTTTACTGGAAGGAATTTTTACTTGCCAGGGCACAATCCAATTATGTGGAAGTTTGGACAAGGAGCGATAATAGTGCGCAAAAAGAGCTGCTGCGTATACCCCTTTCGCAATTGGCTGAACAGCTGCCCAGGGCCTTACAGGTCCACCGTTCTTATTTGATCAACCCGGATCATTTCGAAAGTTTAGGAGGAAACAGTCGCAAAGGCTGGTGCCGTCTACAAGGCTTTGAAGAAGACATTCCCGTATCTCCCAAACAGTTTAAAGCGTTGAAAGAGCTGTTTCAAACTCGTCCCTAAAGCTTCAAATTCATCACGATTTTTCAGTTTTGCACCAAATTCTTCAGCCTGATCACAAGAGTTTGTAGGGGCTAAATTTCGGCTATTCATTTGTCTTCAAATCAATCATTAAAATTTGAAAACAATGAAAAAAATGTCTCTATTGTTTATTTGCCTGAGCAGCTTTTTTTTGAGCCAGGCGTCGATCAACCCAGAACGAAAAGCGCTACTGGATAAAGTCTTTGAAATATTGGAAAAGAATGTAGCTAATCCGGCCTGGGTTGAGTCCAAAACCTTTTATGACTTTAAGGAAGACCTCTATTCGGACAAGGTGATGAAGATGTCGGAAGAGGAATTTTTGGCCTACTTCCAGCAAAAAAGACACCAATTGGATTTTTCGCACTTAAGCCTCTATTCGACGAAGAAGGTAATAAAGGCAGGTACGTCAAACACCAATCAAAAGGCAGAACCTCCTGCAATCTCCTGGAAGGAGTTGAGTGATGAGGTGGCTTACTTGCGGGTGAGAACTTTTTCTACCAATGCAGAGCCCATGGTGAAGATTCTTTCAGAAATTGGGACCGACCGCTATGATCACCTGATCATTGATCTTAGAGACAATGGGGGAGGGAGTCTGGATTCTCCGGTTGTGCTGGGGCGTTTTTTGATTCAGGAGTCTATAGACACCGGGGTGTACCTGAGTCGCAGTTGGTTCGAAAAGAATCAGCGAAGTGCCACGCCTGAAGATATTGCGCGTTTTCCTTTTCTCAAGGAGTTTACCTACCAGGCCATCATGAAGATGTACTCAACAACGGATGGTTTTCGGGTTGTTTTGCCAAGTCATGACCAACCCGTGTTTAAAGGTAAAATCTATGTTTTGGTCAACAGCAATACCGCGAGCGCTTGTGAGCCTTTAATCGATCTGTTTCAGAAGCACAAGGTGGCCACCTTGGTTGGTGCCAAATCGGCCGGAGCCATGCTCAGTGGACAAGCCTTTAAGGTCAATGCGGACTACAGTGTCTTTTTACCGATTTCCGATTACCTGACGGCAGACGGGCAGCGTATCGACCAGGTTGGGGTTACACCGGAACATAAGGTTCCGTCCGAACAAGCTTTGGAGTATGTACTCAATGAATTAATCAAGTAGTCAAAAGGCGATCCTATAAGAAAAACCACAGCCGATGCGCTGTGGTTTTTTTATGGAGTCCAACGACCTGTTCGAGTAAGCGTCTATAAATGAATAAAATGGGGATTTCGGGGAAGGGGTATTCCTCTAATGGCCTATAAACAGTGAATTGTTAAAGTTTATTTTTATTTAGAATAATTATAGATAAAGCTAGGTTCTTCTCGTTTTGCACTTTAATTTTGCTTCCGAATTAATGAAGTTGAAACAGAAAAAACCTATGAAGAATCTCAAATTTTTTGCTTTATCCGCTCTTGCGGGAATCGTTTTTACGGCTTGTGAAAAGGAAGATGGTCCTGTAGATCCCCAAGCTACCTGTACAGATGGTATTCAGAATGGAGATGAAACAGGCATTGATTGTGGTGGGAGCGCATGTGCCCCTTGTGCCACTGGAGCCGAAATACCCGCGACCTATAGCTTTCAAAGAAATGGGGAGTCGACGGTGAGTTTTAGTGGACAAACCACCCGCCTTATGATGGCCAAGGAGATCTTGGGTATGTTAAGGGACAACAGTAGGACAGAAGCCGAGATCAGGGCCGCCTTTGACCACCAAGCCGGTATAGAGAATTTTAGTGATGTGGATTTGAATGCTTCGGATAAGCAGGTGCGCAACAAAACCGCTGGATCCTACTTTTTTAAAAACCGCATGCCTTCTATAGCATCGTCCCAGGTAGTAGCAGATTTCGAAGCCTATATCGCTGGCCAGGTAAACGAAATTTTTCCGGCTTGGAATACCGTTGCGGCAGAAGGGGTCGCTGGTCAAATTGCGGATGAAAGCTCCACCCGATACGTCAACGCTCGTGGATTGGAATACGATCAAGCTTTTATTAAGGGGCTCACTGGTGCCTTTGTGGCCGACCAGATCGTCGGTAACTATACGTTTTCAGCTAATCTGGAACAGTTCGAAGCGGCCAATGACGAAGGAACCTTAGTGGACGGTAAATCTTATACCGACCTAGAACACGATTGGGATGAAGCCTATGGTTATTTTTTCGGGCTCGCTGCTGATAGTTCTGATCCCTTAGCTGCTTTACTGGATGGGGGAGACCCCGGAAGTTTCAGTTCGGGTGATGATGAGTTTTTGTACAAGTACATTGACAATGTAGAAGCCAACTTTGAGGGGACGGCGGAGGCCATTTTTGACGCCTTTAAAGCAGGAAGAACCGCTATAATTAATAAAGACTATGCCGAAAGAGATGTACAGGCCGATATCCTTAGAGAAGAGGTAGCCTTTGTCGTTGCTGTCCGCGCCGTTCACTACCTCAAAGCGGGAGGCAATATGGCTGCCAGTCCGGGGACAAGGCTTCATGATTTATCAGAAGCTTATGGCTTCATCTACAGTTTGCAGTTCCTTTTAGAACCGGGAACCAATGACCAATTCTATTTTACTCGACAAGAAGTGGAGGGCTTTCTGGACACGATTTACAACAATCCAACCAATGGTTTTTGGGGGGTGACAACAGCTGATTTGAACTCGGTAGCAGAGGCCATTGCGGCAAAATTTAGTTTCACTGTAGCGGAGGTGGAATAAGCCCTGCAGAAAAGATTGAAAATTAAGCCTATTTAGATCAAATAAAATCAAGACAAAGGTGGATTTGAGGCGAACAAGCTTTATTTTTGCCTGCCATTTAGAATTAATCTGAATAAAAATGATGAAAGGAAAAGCACATTGGATCTTATCAATTTTATCGGCTCTTTTTATTTGGGCTTGCTCAAGCAGTGGGGATGACACCCCCATGACGGATGATGATGGAGTATCTCTCACCTTCGATCGGGGAGCGATGCTGGAGAATTGGGCAAACAACATTATTCTTCCCTCTTACAACCAGTTTCTACTCGATTTCGCTGCCTTTAAGGCCGATTTTGAAAGCTTTCAAAACGATCGAAGCGAGTCGAATCTGATCGCTTTGCGTTCCTCCTGGGTAGACGCTTACCTCAGTTGGCAATCGATTTCTCTATTCGAAGTAGGTCCGGCGGAAGACAATGGACTGCGACTGAACGTCAATACCTACCCTACGGACGTCGCTTTAATTGAAACGCACATCTCCTCGGGGAGTTACAATTTGGACCTTTCTTCCAACCGCGATTCCAAAGGATTTCCAGCTTTGGATTACTTACTAAACGGAATTGGCGCGAGTGATGCCGAAATAGTTCAGGCCTACACTGATGCTACAACAGGGGATGCCCATATCGCTTTTTTAGGGGCGGTGATCAATGATATCGAATCCCGCGTGACCGCTGTCCGTGATGCCTGGCAAAATGGATACCGTGATACTTTTGTACAAAACGATGGATCTTCGGCTACGGCTTCGGTTGATCGCTTTGTAAACGACTTTATCTTCTACTACGAAAAGTTCCTTCGAGCAGGAAAAATGGGAATCCCCTTGGGTGTTTTTTCTCGTACTCAAACCCCAACCTTGGTCGAGGCGTATTACTACCCGCAGCTGTCTAATCAACTATTCTTGGCTGGTTTAAGTACGGTTGAAGACTTTTTTAACGGAAAAGCGTTTGGTAGTTCGAGTACCGGTGAGAGTTTAGCTTCATACCTCACCACCCTTAACCAGGTGACTTTGCGAAATGACATTCGCAATCAATTCAGCAGCGCCAGATCGGCGGTAAGTGGTTTGGGTCCCTTTCGGGTTGAACTTGAAGAGAACAGTCCAGCGGCCGATATGTTCGCTGCCTATGATGAAGTACAGGGAGCGGTTGCTCTGTTCAAGGTCGATATGGTTTCGGCCATGAGTATAGCCATTGATTTTGTCGATGCCGATGGAGACTAGATGAAGCACTTAATCCAGACTTATCTTTCAAAGAAATCGGAGGCCGCCACTTTGGCGGTCTTTCGTGTTTTCTTTGGTTTGATGATGGTCTGGAGTCTGCTGCGGTTTTGGTATAACGGATGGATTGAAAGCCTTTACCTGGAGCCCAGCTTTCATTTTTCATACTACGGATTTGAGTGGGTAAAACCAATCGGAAATTGGACCTATCTCTTGTTTATTATCTGCGGTATCGCGGCCCTTTTTGTAACGCTAGGGTATAAATACAGGGTTTCTATTGTCGTGTTTTTTCTGTCTTTCACCTACATCGAGTTGATGGACAAAACCACTTACCTGAACCACTATTACTTCATCAGTATACTTTCGTTCTTGCTGATCTTTTTGCCTGCAAACGCCTACTTCTCTCTTGATGCTCGGTGGAATACCAAGAGCAGGTTTCAGTTTGTCCCTCGCTGGAATGTAGACGCGATCAAAGTTTTACTGGCTATCGTTTATGTGTATGCGGGCCTGGCCAAGCTTAATTCCGATTGGCTCGTGGAAGCTCTGCCGTTGAAGATTTGGCTTCCGGTCAAAGCCGATACTCCACTGATTGGTCAACTCCTGGGGGAGCCTTGGGTACACTATACCTTTAGCTGGTTTGGAGCCTTGTATGATTTGACCATACCCTTTCTCCTGTTCTACAAGCCGACGAGAAGGGTCGCCTTTTTCTTTGTGGTTGTTTTCCATATCATGACTCGGTTACTCTTCAATATTGGGATGTTTCCGTACATCATGATTGTCTCGACCCTGATCTTCTTTGACAGCGCCCTGCACCAGCAAATCTTGAATTTCCTTTCTCGGCTGTTCCGGATGAAGACCAAGGTCTTTGACAATGGACTTTCTTATGTGTTGAGTTCTGATTTAAGAAGAAAAACGGTCTACGGAATCGTTTCCTTGTTTTTTGTTCTTCAATTCCTTTTGCCCTGGCGCTACCTGGCCTATCCGGGAGAACTGTTTTGGACAGAAGAGGGTTACCGTTTTTCTTGGCGGGTCATGCTGATGGAAAAGGCCGGATACGCCCAATTCAAGATAGTGGACGGCAAGACCGGACAGTGGTTCTATGTAGACAACACCGACTTTTTAACCCCCTTTCAGGAAAAACAGATGAGTTTTCAGCCGGACTTTATTTTGGAGTACGCTCATTACCTCAAGGATCATTTTGAAAGTCAGGGGCATAAGAATATTGAGATCTATGTCGAAAGTAAGGTTACGCTCAATGGAAGGCGAAGCACTACTTATATCGATCCAAACGTAAATCTGGTGAGTGAAAAAGAGTCATTTCGCCCCAAAAAATGGATAACTCCTTTTAAAGATGAGATTAAAGGTATTTAGTGCGCTTTGCTGCCTGTTTATAGTGAATACTCTATTAGGGCAGGAAGGCATACAGGGTCAAGTCGTCGATCATCAGGGTAGGCCTGTAGAGGGCGCTGAGGTGTACATCAAACAGACAGAAACCCTCCGTATAACCGATGAAAACGGAGAATTTATACTGGAAGAAATTGCCAGTGGAACCTATGATCTGGTCGTTTTTGCTTTGGAATACCGGGTCTATGAACAACGGGTAGAAATCAGCCCGGCAGCGTCTCTTCGGATTCAATTACAACCCTTGGCTGCCCAAGAACTTTCGGAGGTGGTCATCACCCAGGAACGCGAAAGAGTGTTCGCTTTGCAGAAGCTCAAATCGGTGGAGGGTACGGCCATTTATGCCGGTAAAAAGAGTGAGGTCGTCTTAGTGGGAAACATACCCGGAAACCTAGCGGCCAACAATCCTAGGCAATTGTATAGCCAGGTGGCGGGCCTCAACATCTTTGACTACGGGGATGCGGGCCTTCAGCTAAACATAGGGGGCAGAGGACTTGATCCCAACCGAACCGCCAATTTTAATGTACGACAGAACGGTTATGATGTCAGTGCGGATGCATTGGGATACCCCGAAAGTTACTACACTCCTCCTGCGGAGGCCTTGGATCAAATCCAGGTGGTAAGAGGTGCGGCATCCTTGCAATACGGACCTCAATTTGGAGGCCTTATTAATTTTAGGTTCAAGAAGCCCAATGCCAATAAAAAGATCGAATGGGTGTCCAGACAAACCGCAGGTTCCTTTGATTTAAAGACGAGTTTTAATAGTCTTTCTGGAACTCTGGGGGACTTCAGCTATTACACCTATTTCAATTATAAAGAGGGAAGTGGGTTTAGGCCGAACTCCAACTTCGATAGCCGAAACTACTTTGGACATTATGAGTATCAATGGTCTCAGAAAACCAGTTTGGCCTTTGAAGTAACCTTACTCAATTACTTGGCCCAACAACCAGGAGGTCTTACGGACGCCCAATTCTTAGATGATCCCGAATTCAGCAATCGGGAACGCAACTGGTTCAGCGTGAATTGGAAGCTGTATTCTTTGCTGCTCAAACACCAGTTCTCACCCAATACGGATTTTAGCCTGAATCTCTTTTCGTTGGATTCTTCCCGGGAAGCGCTTGGTTTTCGAACAAATCGTGTTTCTCAGCCGGATGATCCTGAAGAGGCACGAGAACTGCTGGCCGATAATTTTCTGAATTGGGGAGCAGAAGCCCGCGTGCTCAATCGCTACACCATCAAAGATTCGGACGCCGTCCTGCTCTTGGGAGCCAAGTACTATCAAACCTCCAACAACCAAAGACAAGGTCCGGGAAGTAACGACAGCGGTGCAGATTTCAACTTTGCAGAGGACGAATTTCCGAACTATGAGCGTCAATCACAGTTTGAATTTCCTAATCTGAATCTGGCTTTCTTCGGAGAGAATATTTTCAATCTTTCTAAAAAATTCTCCTTGACCCCTGGTTTTCGCTTTGAGTATATAAAGACAGAGAGTGAAGGGAGTTTCCGTAACATCGTCCTGGATTTGGCCGGAAATCCTTTATTGAATGAAGAGGTTGAAGACAACCGTACATTCGAACGCAACTTTTTTCTTCTGGGTCTGGGTGCTTCCTATAAGCCAAGTCCTAACCTGGAGGTCTATGCCAATTTTTCTCAGAATTACCGCTCGGTCACTTTTAGCGATATCCGGGTAATCAATCCTTCTTTTCAAATCGATCCCAATATTTCGGACGAGGATGGATTTACGGCCGATCTCGGAATACGTGGCCGGGTGAAGAATGCCTTAACCTATGACCTGAGTGCCTTTGGGTTGCTCTATGACAATCGATTGGGTGAAATACTCAAGAACGAAACCCGAACCAATGCATTAGGCGAGGAGGTCGAAACAGGCCGAGTGGTGCGCTTT
>CAZLGZ010000092.1:0-9964 GCA_964558965.1 uncultured Flavobacteriaceae bacterium | reverse complement strand
GCGCAACGATATGGGCAAAATCCATCAGCCGGTTGTTTTGCTTGGAGGTCAGCTCCAGAAGGTTTTCGAGTTCCTTTTCTTGCTCTTTTCTCTTGCTGATATCCATACTCATTCCGATGATCCCCATCACCTGGCCCTGGGCATCGTAGTAGGGTACTTTAGAGGTCAAGAACGAGGTGGTCTTTTTGTCAATGGTATGGAAAGTCTCTTTATTGAGTATAGGGTTTCCGGTCTCCATAACACCGATGTCTTCTTCGCGAGAAATTTTTGCGACCTCGTGGCTGAAAAGGTCAAAATCGCTTTTGCCAATGACCTCTGCCGGGTCCGCTATTTGGGAGTATTCGCATTCCGCTTTGTTGACCAATATTTTTCTGGATTCTGTGTCCTTTATATAGACATTCAGAGGGATGTTATCGATGAGGGTTTGCAGGAGCTTTTGCTGGGATTTACGGGCTTCTTCTATACGGACGATGTCATCGATATCCTGAAAGGTGCCACTGAGTTTTTTAACGCCGTCGAGTTGAATTTCGCATTTTCCTGTTGCTCGGATCCAGAGTTCCTTGCCGGAGCTGGTTACAATTTGAAGTCTTTCGGAATAAGGTCGGTTAAACTCCAGAGCCTGGTCGAGGACTTCTTCTATTCGATTGCGGGAATGTCCTTTTTTATAAAAGCCCAGTGCGGTTTGTAAGGTCGGAATAAAGTTATTGGAGACTCCATGAATCCTACGGGTCATAGGAGACCAGTTGATTTCTCCTGAATTAGGAAAGTATTCCCAGTACCCAATACGGGCAATATTTGAAAGCTCCTCGTATTGATGAAAGACCTCCATCGCGTTTTCCTTCACGGGATCGGGCATCACCTTGCGGGCTTCTACGACCAGTCCTTGCACTTCTTCATTGTCTCCGTAATAGGGCAAGAAAGTAAAGTCTATTTCGGAATCACTTAGTTTGGGTACAAAAAAGCGCAATCCCCTTTCAGCGGGATCTTTGAGGCATTTTAATGCGGTATCGTGCCAAATGGAATCGCGTAATTCCAAGACATCAATAAAACTTTTTCTTTTTTGACGTGGGTTTGTTCCGAAGAGTTCGTGCCAGCGATCGGACGCAAGAACGATATCGAAATTCGTATCTAAATAAGCGGTCGAAGAAGGCAACTGCCGGATATGCAGAGCCAGGGTAGAAGAGGTTAGCGTTTTCAAGTGTAGGTTTTTAGGATTTGGGATAATTGGGAAAACTCCTACAATATTAAGAAGGCTTTACGCACATAACAATGAAATGTTGCCAAATACTAAAAAGCTGTTGTAAAGAACAATAAAGGCGTATTTACTGCTTGCGAACCGCCGGTGGAACTAACTTGGTGTAATCTCCTCCGTGGCGGATGACCTCTCGTACGATGGAAGAGCTGATATAGGACTTGCCCGAGGAGGTCAGTAAAAAGACCGTTTCGATTTCTGAAAGGTGACGGTTGGTGTGAGCGATGGCTTTTTCAAACTCAAAATCCGCCGGATTTCGAAGTCCCCTTAGTATGAATTCAGCTCCGATCTCTTTGCAAAAATCAACCGTTAAACCTTCGTAGGTCATGACCTTGATTTTTGGTTCGTCCTGGAAAGTCGCTTCAATAAATCTCTTGCGTTCTTCCAGAGAGAACATATAGCGTTTTTCGGAGTTGATGCCGATGCCAATAACCAACTCATCAAAAAGGGTAACCCCTCTTTTGATAATATCGTAATGCCCCAGCGTAAGGGGATCAAAGGAACCTGGAAAAATAGCTTTGCGCACACTCATAAGGGGTTGGCATTGATTCTTGTCTGTTAAAGGTACGGTTTAACGGGCATTTGATTTGCCCATCGCGTTTTCAACAGCTGAAGAAAATAAGTCCTCCAAACTGATCCCGGCGCATCGGGCCTGTTGAGGCAATAAACTTTCTTCTGTCAGGCCAGGAGTGGTGTTTACTTCCAATAAATATGGAGTGTCATCGACGATGATGAATTCGCTTCTGCAAAAACCTTGTGCTTGCAGCAAGCGGTAAATTCGATCGGCCAAGTCTTCGATCTTCAGGCGGATACCGTCCGGAATTCTGGCCGGAGTAATTTCCTGGGATTTTCCTTCGTACTTGGCTGCGTAGTCGAAAAAATCATTTTCAGAGACAATTTCGGTCATGGGTAAAACCCGGGGTTTTCCTTCGAACTCAATAACTCCGACGGAGACTTCCGTTCCATCCAAAAAGGCTTCGATAAGCACTTGATTGTCTTCTTTGAACGAGAGCTCTATCGCCTCTGGAAGATTTTCCTTTTGGTATACTTTGCTTATCCCAAAACTACTGCCTGCTCTATTGGCTTTGACAAAGCAGGGCAACCCCACCTGCTCAATGATGGAATCCAGATCGTAATCGTCTCCTTTATTGAGGGCGAAGGAAGGAGCAGAAAGAATACCGTATCTATTGAGCACGCTTAGTAAATCTCGTTTGTTGAAGGTCAGGGCAGCGGTGTACGAATCACAGCTGGTTTGAGGAATCCCAAGCAGTTCAAAGTAGGCCTGAATTAGTCCATCCTCTCCGGGGGTTCCGTGAATGGCATTAAATACGCAATCAAAACGAATGAGTTCTGCCTCTAGTTGAAGGCTGAAGTCACTTTTATTGACCGGGATTTGCTTCCCTTCAGGGGTCAGGTATACCCAATTATTGGTATTGATGTCAATGGGGTAAACCCGATACCCGGCTGCTTCCAGATACTTTTGAGCCACCTGTCCGCTTTTGAGCGAAATCTCCCTTTCGCTGGAGTAGCCGCCCATGATTACAGCAATGTTCTTTCTCATTATCGAATAACTGCGGGCAAAATAACTAAAAAAGGGCCGTTTTTCTATATTTGTCTTTCATACGAAAGCTATGCGCAACCTCTTTCAGTTTTTTAAAAGTCGTGCCTTTTTTGCACAGATACTTTTGTCGGTGGTGGTGTTCTTCGTCTTGATCTGGGTCGTTCTGGGTTGGTTGAAGAGTTATACCAACCACGATGAATACGTTGAGGTACCTGATTTCTCCAAGTTGTCCACCTTAGAAATGAAGAAGGTTGCTGAGGAAGCTGGTTTGACCTACAAAATATTGGATTCCTCTAACTACAACCCGGAGTATCCTCGCTTCTCCATTCTGGACCAGAACCCTGCTCCGGGAACCAAGGTGAAGGAGAATCGCCGTATTTACTTTACCGTGAATCCGTCAGGCTACAAAGAAGTCACCGTTCCGAATATTATCCAGATTACCCGTCGTAATGCAGAGTCTCGATTGAGAGCTGTTGGCTTGGAAGTAGAACGGGTGACCTATATCGACCAATTAGGAAAAGACATGGTGTATTATGTCAAGTACAAGGGTAAGGATATAGGAGAAGGTGCTAAGTTGCCCAGAACCTCCAAGGTCGAGCTGGTTTGTGGGAATGGTACCATCCCAGGTAGTGCCCGCGTTCAGGACGAAAGCCCTCAATAATGGCTGATACATCCAAGCCCGAAGGACCTGCCGAGATGGAAGGTTCTTCTGCCGAAGATCTTTACGAGCACTTCAAGTTTGAAGCGGCTGCAGGGCAAGAACCCTTGCGGGTCGATAAGTACCTCCTCAACTTTATTGAAAACGCCACCCGGAATAAAATTCAGCAAGCTGCTAAACAAGGTAATATCTGGGTAAACGGACAGCAGGTTAAGCAGAATTACAAGGTCAAGGCCGGAGATTTGGTGCAGGTTTTATTTGCGCATCCCCCACATGAGTACCTACTCACTCCGGAGGATCTGCCTTTGGATATTGTCTATGAAGACGATGAGCTCTTGGTTGTGAATAAGGCTGCCGGCATGGTCGTGCATCCGGGGCACGGAAACTATTCCGGAACCCTGGTCAATGCCCTTTTACATCATTTTGAAAATCTGCCTCGAAACGCTCAACAGCGTCCCGGATTAGTTCACCGCATCGATAAGGATACTTCCGGTCTTTTAGTGGTTGCCAAAGCGGAGGAAGCGATGACCCACCTGGCCCGACAGTTTTTTGAAAAGACCAGTGAGCGCGAATATTGGGCTTTGGTCTGGGGGGATGTTGAAGAGGATCAGGGGACAATTGACTGTGCCGTTGGTCGCCATCCCAAAAATCGCCTGCAGATGACATGCTTTCCGGAAGGAGATCAGGGAAAATCAGCGGTGACCCATTACAAAGTGATCGATCGGATGAGGTATGTGAGTTTGGTTTCTTGTACCCTGGAAACGGGACGTACCCACCAGATACGGGTGCACATGAAATATTTAGGGCACCCTCTTTTTAACGACGCCCGCTATGGGGGGGATCAAATTCTCAAGGGGACCCACTTTACCAAATACAAACAGTTCGTTGAAAATGCCTTTCAGGTATTGCCTCGCCAGGCCTTGCATGCCCGTACCCTTGGTTTTGAACATCCGAAAACAGGGGAGTTCTTGCGATTTGAAGCGCCTATTCCTGAAGATATGACCGAAGGCATTGCCAAATGGAAAAAGTACGCCCAGTATCAATAGGGCTTATTTCGGTATTGACTTTGTTGACTTAAAGGAGTCTTCAGAAGAGCGGAATAGGTCTTATTTTTGCCAAAGACTGAAGGAATTATGACCATGAAAATTGTTATCTCCCCCGCAAAATCCTTGGATTGGGAAACGGCTTTACCTACTGATCGTTATTCAGAACCCCATTTTGTGCAGGAAGCGGAGCGTTTAGGGAAGGAGCTACAGAAAAAGTCCCAGCGCTCCTTGTCCAAGTTGATGAACCTTTCGGCCGCCTTGGCGGAGCTCAACTGGACGCGAAATCAGAACTTTACTTGGCCACAGCATACGGACAATGCCCGGCCGGCGGTGTACAGTTTTAACGGGGATGTTTACCAGGGCTTGGATATGGCTAGTTTTCCTCTGGACAAATTGGACGCTCTTCAGGATCAACTTTTTATTCTTTCCGGTCTTTATGGACTTCTTCGTCCCTTGGATTTGATTCAGCCCTATCGACTGGAAATGGGAACTTCTCTTCGGGTCAATACCCGCAAGAACTTGTATGAGTTCTGGAAGAAGAAACTAACCGCTCATTTGAACGAACAGTTCGGGGAGGGGGATATGCTCGTCAATCTGGCCAGTAAAGAGTATTTTTCTGCGCTGGACGCCAAGCAGATCAAGGTGCCCGTAGTGACCCCCAACTTCCGAGAACTGAAGAATGGAAAGCTGCAGATGGTGAGTTTCTTTGCGAAACAGGCTCGAGGAAAAATGACCCGCTTTATTTTGGAAGAGGGGATTCAAACCCCTGAGGACTTACTCGGATTTGATGTCGATGGGTACCGATACAGCGAAGAGCACTCCAAGTCAGCCATGGAGCCTTTGTTTATCCGTTAGTCGAAACAAGCACGCATAGCTCAATAATATGGCTTAGTTGGCGTTAAAAAAGGGAAGTTAAGCCCTATGAAACGCCTTTTACCTTTCACTTTAGTTCTTGCCTTGATCATCGGATTGACCCTTGTCGGGGCCTGTGAGGAGGACCGTGATGACAGCCTAACCGCTCCTCAGATCCGAGTTCAGAACAAGGACACCCTGTTGTTTTCTACGGTAAGTCTTGGTGACGATTTTGTCGAGTTCATGGAAGTGGATGCGGGCGGATATTCCAATTACGTTCCGGCGGCCGAGATGCCTTTCTTTTCGACTATCGAGGTCGAAGCTCTTGGCGAAACTTATACCCTGGAGGCTGCCTTGGATGGATATCCGGCGACTCTTCCCCTTGGTTTTTACACCTATGCCTTGTCTATCAATTCTGAAGGAGAATTGGTATTGGACTTCATTATCGATTAATTTTTTAGATCTCTTTTCACGAATTTTCAAGGAATCGTTAAAGTTTTTGACGATCTGCCCTTGTCTTCCCCTGCGATAAAAGCTAAGTTTGTTATAGGTCCGAGGAATCCTTTTTTTACTGGGAAACGGGGCCTTGAACAGGAGTTAAGACGTTGAAAAACAGCAGATTTTGAAGATTAAAAAGGTATTGGTTGCGAACCGCGGAGAAATCGCTATTCGCATATTCAGGGCATGTGTAGAAATGGGATTGAAAACGGTAGGGATTTACACCTATGAAGACCGTTATTCCCTGCACCGCTACAAGGCAGATGAGAGTTACCAAATCGGAGGAGAAGATGATCCCTTAAAACCCTACTTGGACATTGAAGCGATCATTCGGGTTGCGGTGGAGAATGGAGTCGATGCTATTCATCCAGGCTATGGCTTTCTATCAGAGAATGCTGGTTTTGCGCAAGCTTGTGCAGATAACGGAATCATCTTTGTCGGTCCCAAGGTTTCTGTATTGAAGGCCCTGGGTGATAAAATCATGGCCAAGAAAGTGGCTGTTGAAGGAAAGGTGCCGATTATTCGAAGTAGCCAAAAGGAACTGACATCAATTGAAGTGGCTCAGGAAGAAGCAGAAGCCATTGGTTTCCCGGTCATGCTAAAGGCAGCCTCTGGCGGAGGTGGACGAGGAATGCGGGTCATCCGTTCGTCCAAGGAGCTAGAAAAGGCCTATACCGAAGCGAGAAGGGAGGCCGGCAAAGCCTTTGGAGACGACACCGTTTTTCTGGAGAAATATGTCGAGAACCCCAAGCACATCGAAGTGCAGATTGTAGCCGATCAGCACGGGAACATGGTGCACCTTTACGAAAGAGATTGTTCCGTTCAAAGACGCTACCAAAAAGTAATTGAATTTGCTCCTTCTTTTGGTTTACCGGAGAAGACCAGGCAAGAACTTTTCCAGTACGCTATTACGATCTGTAAAGCGGTGGGCTACAACAATATTGGAACCGTTGAGTTTCTGGTCGATCAGACAGGGGAAGTATTCTTTATTGAAGTGAATCCCCGAATTCAGGTGGAACACACGGTCACCGAAATGGTGACTCAAATTGATCTGGTCAAGACCCAGATTTATGTGGCCTCCGGCTATTCCCTACATGATGAGGTTATTCAAATTCCCCAGCAGGACGAGATTCCTTTGCAGGGCTACGCCTTACAGTGTCGAATTACTTCGGAGGATCCCGAAAATGACTTCAAACCCGACTACGGTATCGTGACCACTTACCGTTCGGCTTCAGGATACGGCATACGATTGGATGCAGGTAGTATCTACCAGGGGGTGCGTATTTCGCCCTTTTTCGATTCAATGCTCGTCAAAGTATCGGCCCAAGATCGGGAATTGGAGGGCGCTTGTAAAAAGATGCTTCGCGCATTGGCTGAGTTTCGAATTCGTGGGATAAAAACCAATATGCCCTTTCTGGCCAATATCCTGCGTCACGATCAATTCCGCCAAGGGGAAGTCACGGTCAACTTTATACAAAACGAGCCCGGTCTTTTTCAGATACAGGAGTCCAGAAACCGGGCGAATAAATTGGTTTCTTATTTGGCAGAGGTCATTGTCAATGGACATCCCGATGTCGCTCCAGAAAAAGTACCGACGCGCTTTCCGAAGACGGTGGTGCCGGATTTCGACAGGCATGCTCCTCATCCCAAAGGAACCAAAGATCGACTGACGGAGCTGGGTCCTGAAGGTTTTGCTGCTTGGCTCAAGGCCGAAAAGCAAGTGCATTTTACGGATACCACCTTCCGGGATGCGCATCAGAGTTTGCTTGCAACGCGGATGAGAACCTACGATATGATGAAGGTCGCCGAGGGCTTCGCTAAAAATCACCCCGAAATTTTCAGTATGGAGATTTGGGGAGGTGCGACCTTTGATGTGTGCCTTCGCTTTTTGCGTGAAAATCCTTGGGAGCGTTTAGCGCTTCTGCGTCAGGCCATGCCCAATGTATTGACCCAAATGCTGATCCGCGGTTCCAATGGAGTCGGCTACAAGGCTTACCCAGATAACCTCATTGAAAAGTTTGTCGCTCAAGCCTGGGAGACAGGGCTGGATGTTTTCCGCATTTTTGACTCCCTCAACTGGATGAAGTCCATCGCCCCGTGCATTGAGCATGTGCGTACGCAGACCGGAGGACTCGCCGAAGGATCTCTTTGCTATACCGGGGATATTTTGAATCCCGAACAGACCAAATACAACCTGGCCTATTATACCCAATTGGCGAAAGACATTGAGAATGCGGGAGCCCATATTTTGGGAATCAAGGATATGGCTGGACTTTTGAAGCCCCAAGCGGCCTATGAACTAGTCAGTGCCCTAAAAGACACGGTCTCTATTCCGATACATCTACATACCCACGATACGTCCTCTGTACAGGCGGCGATGTACCTCAAGGCCATTGAGGCGGGGGTTGATGTGGTGGACCTTTCTCTGGGAGGCTTGTCCGGGCTGACCGCCCAACCTAATTTCAATTCAGTAGTCGAAATGCTGCGTTTTCACGAGAGAGAGCAGCGACTAGATACCGATAAGCTCAACGAGTATTCTGACTATTGGGAAAATGTCAGGGCTTACTATGCTCCCTTTGAATCTGGCCTGAAAGCAGGTACAGGAGCGGTCTATACGCACGAGATCCCGGGAGGGCAATACTCCAACCTTAAAGGACAAGCTATTGCCTTAGGCTTGGAAGCCAAATTTCCGGAAATCACCAAGATGTATGCAGAAGTCAACGAGCTCTTTGGGGATATCATCAAGGTGACGCCGAGTTCCAAGGTGGTCGGCGATATGGCCCAATTCCTGATCAGCAATGGATTGGAAGTGGAGGATGTTGTTGAAAAAGGAGCAGAGCTCTCTTTTCCGGAATCCGTAAAGAGTTTCTTTAGAGGAGATCTGGGCCAACCCGTAGGGGGATTTCCGGAAGCTGTACAAAAGGCCATTCTCAAAGATGAGACCCCCTATATTGATCGACCGAATGCGCATTTGGAGCCCGTTGATTTTGATAAGGAATTCAAGGCCTTTAAGCGTAAATATGGTAAGGGAATGGGAAGAAAACTGGAGATCAATGATTTTCTTTCTTACCAACTCTACCCGAAGGTCTTCGATCAGGCCTATGAGCACCATTTGAAATATGGGAATGTGATGAACATCCCAACCAAGAACTTCTTTTATGGGATGGAAATTGGCGAGGAGATCATGGTGCCTATCGAGCAAGGCAAGAACGTTCTAATTCAATTGCAGCTGGTGGGTGATCCCGATGACAACGGAATGGTTTCTCTTTTCTTCAAGGTCAATGGTCAGCTGAGTCATGTACAGGTCAAAGATCAGTCCATCGTGGTTAAAGAAGAAAAGAACGAGGTCGCCGACGCCAACAACCCGGAACATATTGCTTCGCCTTTACAAGGTTTACTCTCTAATGTCATGGTCAGTAAAGGACAAAAAGTAAAGCGTAATCAGCCACTTTTTGTCATTGAGGCGATGAAAATGGAGACCACGGTTACGGCCATTGATGATGGGGTGGTTGATCGTGTAGTCTTAAATTCCGGTAGTTTGGTCAGTGGCGAGGATTTGGTGTTGGTGGTCAAACCAGCCAATGACTGAGGTTAACTGAATAGGTTCTCGGATTGTTACAAAATGGACAAGCTAATTGAATACTCTTGAGATAGGATAGGGAAAACAAGGTTAATCTGTCGCCAGAATAATTTGGTTTAAACCGGGGAGAATTAATCCAATTCTTCGGTGCTTAGTAAATCCTTTAAATTCTTTAGATTTTTCTTAAGAGCATCGAACATGAGTACTTGACTTTCATCGTACTTTATTTTTTTGAATAAGGAATTTTTAAAAGAACTATTCTTACAAAGTGTTGATAAATCGTATTCGACTTTCGGATGATTAATACTGTCAAAACTATAGACAACATGTTTTTCAATAATCGATGAATGTAGATTCAGATCCTGCTTGAATTCATCCAAATAAATCATCATGGCATCGCTTTGGGCAAAGAATTCTGTGATGGCATTTTTTAATCTTTTGTTCTCTAAATTCACAAGAAGGTTGGCGGTCAGCATTTCATCGTATGTGCCTCGAACTATGTATAAAACCCCAATAT
>CAZLGZ010000091.1:0-9992 GCA_964558965.1 uncultured Flavobacteriaceae bacterium | reverse complement strand
ACAAGGTTGAGCGCGAAAAACAAGAAGAAATTTACCGCAAAGAAATCGAGCACAAGCAAAAGGAGCTGGCGAGTCAAACTCTCCACCTGGTCCAGAAGAATACCTTTATTCACGAGCTAAAAGAGAATCTGGAGAACATCAAGAACTCTCCTGACCTCTTTAAAACAGAGTTCAGACGAATTGCGATGCTCTTAAAAAAGGAGAATGCTTCGGACAAGGATTGGGAAGTCTTCAAGACCTACTTTGCCGAAGTTCACAACGACTTTGACGAAAAGCTCAAGACCCTCTATCCGGAGATCACCGAGAAGGAAATCCGATTGGCAGCCTTTTTGCGGATGAACCTGACGACCAAAGAAATCGCGGCTACATTGAACGTCCTACCAGACAGTATTTTGAAGTCGAAGTACCGTCTGAAGAAAAAAATTGGGTTGGATAAAGAAACCGATCTCACCCAGTTCTTGAATTCGCTTTAGTACAGTTTACTTCTTCTTGTACCCCAATTGCTTGTAGAGCTTTTTGGAGGCGTGTAGGAACCGTTTTTGTGCCGTTGCTTCAAACCAGGCCTTAGCCACCAGTTTATTATTGCTTAAACGAGCGTCTTTCCAATGTTCTATTCCGGCAATAGAGAGGCTGGTCCAGTCTTCGTTGATAAAGCTGACCGCCTTGATGTTCTTTTTATGGATGAAGTTGAAGTAGGGGATAAACCACTCTTCCCAGACTTTGGTGTTGTCTTTCTCAATCCCTTGAATCGGATTAGATTCTGCGATCATCACGGGCTTGGCGTGCTCCTTGGCAAAGGATAAGACGGCATTGCACTCTGATCCAAAATCGTCACCGCCGTAGGCATGATCAAAGATGGAAACACCGACCCAGTCGACATAATCGTCACCGGGATACCAGTCAGCTAGAGTATAGCCCTTGTAGGGCTTCGCTGCATAGGAATGCCATACAAAGGCAATGTTGTCAACGTTTTCGGCCCTAAAAAGATCCACGATACGTCTATAGGCGATTACATAATCTTCGGGTTCCAATTCGTTGTGCGGTCCATCAAATTCATATCCAATACGCAGGTAGATAGGTCTGTTGACTTTCTTGGCCCAAATCGCGTACTCTTTAATAACCCTATCGTAGGTGCCGAGTCCAGTTTTTTTGGCAATATCCAAAATCCCAACCATCCACATCGCACTATGGACAACGGTGTTCGGGAATTCGTCGACGAGCATCTGGTGATTCTGGGTGCTACCGGTATTGTTTTTAAAGGCACTGGCCACTCCTTTGAATTCAGGGATTCCCCAATAGGCCGACCAGCCTCCAGGTTGTTTTTCGTCACCGAAGTTGTTTTGATAATCGGTTATTCCCTCTTTGGTCTGCCCCATAATAAGCAGGGTCTTGCCAGTAGGAGGAACAAACTTGCTGCCTTGGTATTCATAGATAAACTGGGGATCCGTTTCTGTCGATATGGCTGCTGCCATTTGTTCAGAAGATTGGCCGTGAAGGCTAGTCAATAAACCAACCAGGCCCAAGAAAAGAAGGGTAGAGCTCAATTTCATGCTGCGATTTTTTTATGAAATTAATTCAGCTACTTCTTTAACGCAATCATTTCCTTTGGAATTGTAGAAAGGCGAAACCAAGCAAGGGACCAATGGCCAGCAGAAGGAAGAAATAGAGGCTGCTATTCTCGGTGCTCAAGGCGTTGAGCAGCTCGATACTGAGGATGGAAATGGCAAACCCAATGCAGTTAACCAGAGTGAGCGCGGTGCCTTTGATTTCGGCTGGTGCGTTTTTCGCGACCAAGGAAGAGAATAGAGGGGAGTCGGCAATAACCAGCATTCCCCAGACCAAAAGAAAGACCAGAAAAGCGACAGGATGGGCCTTATAGAATACCGTTGGGAAGAGGAGACAACAAATTCCCGAAAGAAGAAGAGCGCCTTTGGCCACCCTTTTGTTACTCAGTACTTTCCCTAAGTAACCACTGATGATGCAGGCCAGTCCGCCCAAACCAATCACCAGGCAAGAAAGCAGAGAAACCGGGAATCCTAAATCCGGCCAGTAGTTGTTGAAGCGTTCAATAAAAAAGGGAACAAAGGCCCAAAAAGCATAGAGTTCCCACATATGCCCAAAATAGCCAAAGGCTGCAGCCCTGAATTCCTTATTGGCGAAAACCTTTTTAAAGTCTTGAATATTTACTTTTTGACCTGCTTTTCTAAAGGGACCGTCGGGTACGCCCAGAAAGAGTAAAACACCCCCGAAACTGGCCAGTACAGAAGTGGTTAAAATAACGGCTTGCCAGGAATAGTCCGTGCTGAGCTCTTTGAGTAAGTGCGGAAAAGCCGTGCCCAATACAAGGGCGCCTACCAAGTAGCCTAATGAAACCCCCAAGCCTTTTTCAAAATAGTCTGCTGCGATTTTCATCCCTACCGGATAGATGCCTGCCAAAAAGAATCCCGTGAAAAAGCGGAGAGCCAAAAGACTGCTGAGTTGATTGCCTTCCCAGATGATACCTGCGTTCACCAAAGCGCCTAACAGAGCACTGATCATAAACACCTTGGAAGGAGAATAGCGATCAGCAAAGGAAAGAAGGGCGAATACCAGGGTTCCAGAAATAAATCCCAATTGGACGGCAGAGGTTAAATAACCCAATGCTGCAGCAGGTAAACCAAATGCGGTCGAGAGATCAGCCATTACCCCGTTACCAGCGAACCATAAAGAGGTGCATAAAAATTGAGCAAAGACAATTAAGAAGAGAACACGCCTGGAAGATTTCATACCCCGGCAACTTAATGAATTTTATTTGGAGCCAGGTCTTGAACGCAAAAAAGACCCCGATAAGGGGCCTTTTTTTGAAGGGTATACCGGGCCTTAAGCCTGGCTTGCTGCCAATTCAGGAGCAAGTGGAAAATCAATAGCAAAATCAGTCAGGTTGTGAACGAAGTTGCTAATGGTTTTGTCGCCGATGACAATGACCGCGTCGATGAGGTTCGCCTCCGTATAACCAGCATTAAAGAACACTTCTTTAGCGGCTTCAGGAGCTTTTCCTCTGTTTTCTAGAACAGCCAGAGTAAACTGGGCCAAAGCGCTTAGCTTGGTATCAAATGAGGCTTCGCCTTCGCGGATCTCGAGAATTTGCTCGTCCGAGAATCCATTCATTTTTCCGATAGCGGTATGAGCCGAAAGGCAGTAGTTACAACCGTTGAATTGGCTAACCACCAAATTGATCACTTCGCGCTCTTTGGTTTTAAGGGTGGATTTACGGTTTTGCAAAGCCAGGTAATCTCCAAGGGCCGTTTCGTTTTTAGCGTAGTAAGCGTAAAGGTTAGGAACAAAGCCCAGGTTCTTCTGTAATTGATCGAAGATGGCTTGGTTGTTTTCAGATACTTCTTCTCGGGTTGGAATTGTGAATTGTGACATTGTTTTGTGTTTTAGAATTAATGACACTGCAAATGTCTGACCGACTCAGGCCGATTTACTCAGCCCCTTTTCCTCCCGTGTTACCCATTTTTCCCGACCAGGGTCAGTTCCTGAAAAACAGTGGGGCTTTGGCCTTCTTCCTTCTTAAAAAAACGACTGAAGGACTGCACATCCGCAAAGCCTAATTCGTATCCAATCTCTGAAGCGGTTTTATCGGTATAAGCCAAAAGGCGTTTGGCTTCTAGGAGTTTTCGGTCTTTGATATACTGCAAAGGACTCTTGCTCCCCAACTGCTTAAAGAGGTTAGACAAGGTCTTCGGAGATTTGTGAAGCAATTCGGCATATTCCGCTACGGTATGCTTACAGCGGAAGTGCTTTTCGACCAAGAAGTGGTATTGGCGAATCAGGTCGGAAGCCGGCTCTTTGACCTGGTTCCATTGCCGCTGCTCCTTATACATACGGGTCGAGAGAATGAGAATTCTCTTGAGCATCATCTGAAGCATTTCTCCCTGCAGGCTGTCCTGGGAACGCATTTCGAATTCAAGCATTTTCCAAACGGCCGTGAAGAGTTCCTTTTCTTCCTTCTCTGGATGGATGATGGGCAGATCCGAGGCGCCATAGAACAACACCCCTTTACACCCCACCTCACTGTCGTGGTTGAGGATACAGTAGAATGGCTTGTTCCAGCGAAGCAATTTGGCCTGGCCGAGTTCCTCCACCTCGACCTGGTGAAATTCCGTTAGAAAAAGGATGTCGTTTTCTTGAAAGACCTGTTCCTGGTGATCAATAATCAAGCGGTGTGTGCCGGATTGGAACCAGACAAAACTCAGTTCATTGGGGCCTGATTCCGCGATTTGTTTTTGATTCGCCTTACTCAGATCTACCAATTCAAAAAACTCTCCGGTTTGTCCGCTGTATTTCATGCTTTAGGGTCTTGCTTTCTCTTTGGTCGAGAATCCACCCTGTACTTAACGCTCTAGGAGTTGAGCCAGCTTTTGAATTCGGAAGCCTTGTTCTTGCTGATGATAATATCGAAGTTGGATTCTGGGGAAACCTGAATCTTTAGCTGGTTGTTGCCGTATTTCAGGATGCGATTAATGGCCGAAATAGCCACAATGACCTGGCGGTTGGCCCGGTAGAAAAAATGCCCATCCAGGCTTGCAAAGAGTTCATCCAAACTGCTGTTGGCCACCGTCTGCTTTCCTTCAAGATCCACGACATAGGTGACCGTGTTTTCGGTAAAGATGTAAGCGATCTGCTCAGTAGAAACCGGCAGGAGCTCGTTGCGGCTGTACGTGAGGATGCGCTTTTTGCCCTTGTCGGAACTCACATCGGCCACGTCAGCCACTTCAGGAACGGGTTCGCCCGATACCTTTTGTTGGTAAAGACTCAGATCAGCATTGAGTTTGGCCAGATTGAAAACTTCAGATTCCAAACGCTGGTTCTGATCCTCCATTTGCCTTTCGTAAAGACTGCTGATAAATCGTATAGCGAGAACGGAACCCAACACGGCAATGAGACCGATAAGTAAAAAGGCGGTATTGAACTTGGTTCGCAAGGCTTTGATTTGACTGTAGATGGCATCGGTTTGGGCGTGAGCTCCGACGATCCAATCGGAGTGAGGAACCGGTTTTAAGTAGATGATGGCCGAAGCTGTGCCTTCTTTTTTGCGCTGATCCAAGAGGGCGTAAAAGTCGTCCGCACTCATTTCTTCCTCCATGGTATTCAACTGGGATTGATCCGCACTGATTTGCTGACCCAGCTGTGTTTTGTCGGGGTGGCAGATTTCTTTACCCGACCAATCAAAGACCGAGATAAAACCTGTTTCCGATTTATTACTCTCTAGTAGATCCTGAACATTGGCGATGACCTTTTCCTTTGACATGCCCAATTCGAATTGCTGACCCACCAATGCGGCGACTGCTTTCGCTTCCCCCTTACTCGATTGCAATTGGGTGTCTAATAGTTGTAGAGTGCTGACCCGAACAAAGTAATTCACGGAGACCGTGGCGATCAATAAAAAGAGGACGCCAATGGCTAGAAAGGTGTAGAGATAGAGTCTGTCTTTTTTCATCGGGTTAGTGTGGTGGTCTTTGCGAAGATATCACCTTCTTTTTTTAAGCCTTGGTCGTGAGAAGGTTGAAGGAACTACAAAAAGGGGGCATTTTTCAGCTTTAATTATTCCTTTTTAACCCCTTATTATTCCTCTTCACACACTAAAATGAGGTATAAGGCGCGTGTAAGAGCTTCATTTGCAGCGAAATAAATTTTAAACGATTGCAATGAAAAAAGCACTAGCACTTATGACACTTGTGGGTTTGTTTATAGCCTGCGAAAATGATTCTTCAGACCCCACAGATGATAATCCGGTAACCCTCAGATCAAAATCTTATGCTCTTCAATCGGTGGCCAATCCACAAATAGATGGAACAGCAACCTTCACTGAAAATTCTGATGGTTCAGTTACTATTGACCTTGATTTGAGAAACACTCCTCCGGGTGGGCAACACCCTGCACATATCCATTTTAATACCGCAGCGGAAGGTGGAGATGTAGCACTCACTTTGGGAACAGTTGATGGGGATACAGGAGAAAGTAGCCTTACGACAACTCAATTGAATGATGGTACAGCGATTACTTACGATGCACTTTTAGCTTTTGATGGCTATATCAATGTTCACTTAAGTTCTGCCGAATTGTCCACTTTAGTTGCACAAGGGGATATCGGGGGTAATGAATTGACCGGGCAGTCCATAAGTTATGATTTGGACGAAAGAGATGTCCCTGGAATCAGTGGGTTTGCTCACTTTCGTGAACGCGAAAACGGTACAACCTTGGTAACCGTGGAATTGACGGGAACACCGGCAGAAGGTTCACATCCCGCCCATATTCATGAAAATGATCTGGTCACAACGGGCCCCGTAACCGTAGGCCTTAATCCGGTTAATGGTGATACAGGTATTAGCAATACCCAAGTAGAAGAACTAGTCAATGGAACGGCAGTTTCTTATGATGATTTACTCACTATCGATGCCTATATCAATATTCATCTAAGTGATACAGACCTAGCGACAATTGTTGCCCAAGGAAATATTGGGAGTAATCTCGGAGTAGGCAACGGTCAGTCTTTTTCTTATGATGTAGTCAATAGTGGAGCTAGTGCCTATGTGTTTACCGGTGAAGGATTGACCAATAGTTCAAATCCCAATTTGACACTAAAACGCGGTTCAACCTACACCTTTAATGTTACTGCACCAGGGCATCCCTTTTTGATAAAATCCGTTCAAAGTACAGGTACCAATAATACCTACGATAACGGAGTAACTAATAATGGAGCTGTTTCAGGATCTGTCACATTCACTGTGCCCGCAGATGCCCCTGACACCTTGTTCTACAATTGTGAATTTCACCTTTCCATGACTGGGACGCTGACAATTGAGGATTAATTAAAGAACACTATGGCTAGCCATTAGCGGGGTTCGCGTCTTCCGCAGAGAATCATCGTAACTTTTGGGAAAAAGTGCTATGAAAAAGCTGACTCTCTAATGCGAACTCCAAAACCCGCAGTTGCTTCCCCAGGCAAATACTGCGGGTTTTTATAAATTATCCCTGTGAAAAAAAGAACGCCCACATACCGCAATCTTCCATCCCTGCTGAAGATCTTTTTCATGGTAGCAGGTTTGGCCCTTGTTGTTTGGGGTGTTCTTTGGGGATATTCCCGGTGGAACGAAAAGCCCAATACCTTCGATGTTGAGGAAGAAGTGGAGCTTTCGATGAGCTCGGAGGACCTTGTTCAGGCCTTTGTCGAGAACGAGCCCGAAGCCACCACCTTGTTTGCCGAAAAAACCATTGATGTTCAGGGCCAATTAAAAGAAATCAGCTTTCTGAACAACCGCTACACCATCATTCTTTACGGTGGAAGCAAATTCAACGGTTTGATGTGCGATATGAACCCTTTGGAAGCGGATAAATTGGCTCAGCTTCAAGAAGGAGACCAGATTCACCTGCGGGGAGTCTGTAAAGGATTTCTAATGGACGCGATTTTACTAAATTGTGTCCTGCTAAAACCAACCGAATGATCAGAATTGGTCTAGTCCTCGTTTTGGGTCTTTCGTTTTTGACGACCCAGGCACAAAACAGGTATATAGCCCGGCAGGGCCAGGTGTCATTTTATTCGTACACCTCGGTCGAGAACATAGAAGCCACCAACAATCAGGCCTTTAGTATCCTGGATGCTGATGAGGCCACCCTGGCCATCAGTATGCTCATGAAGGCATTTGTATTTGAAAAGGCCCTCATGGAGGAGCACTTTAACGAGAGTTATATCGAATCCGATATTTACCCCAAGTCTTCTTTTGAAGGGAAAATTCAGGAATTTGACGCCTCTCTTTCCGCTGAACAAACCAGACGAATTCAAGGAAGAATCACCATTCATGGGGTAACCAAAGAGCTCGAAATCAAGGCGAAATTTGCCCGAGAAAAAGACCTTTTGATTCTCACCGGTGACTTCCAATTGCGCGTTGCGGATTTTGAAGTGAAGATTCCACCCATAGTGGCCGGTAATATTGCCGAAACCATCCAAGTCAAGTTCCGACTCCAATACCAGATGTATGAACAGTAGAGCTCTATTTATTTTCGGTTTTTGCTGCTTGATAGGATTCAGCCTGCAAGCCCAAAGCCTCTTGGAGGAGGTAGAAGAAGGCTTGGAAGAGTCTAAGACCTACACCCAGGCCACCTTTAAAACGACGGTTTTGGCCTTAGGTCAATCGGTGCAAGTTCGCAAAGAAGGGTCCATGGAGTTTTCGTGGAATTCCCGTTTCTGGAATTTGCCTCAAAGAACACAGGGGTTTGTGGCGGATCGTATGAGTAGTCGATTTGGATTGAATTACGCATTTTCTGATCGTTTTACCGCGGGATTCGGGATCACCACTTTTGATCGGTATAAAGACGGTTATTTTAAATACCAGATTGCCCGGCAAGGGGTACAGGGAAAAGGTTGGCCCTTTACCGTAACCCTTTTTCAGAATGCGGGTCTGCGAAGAAGCGAAAACCAAAGCGTCTACATCGGGGATTCTTTTTCAGAAAAACTCTCTTTTACCTCTCAAATACTGATTGCGCGAAAATTCACCCGGAACTTTTCGATGCAGCTTTCGCCCACCTTTATCTTCCGGAACAAGAGTTCAGCACCCATAGATCCGGCTCAGCATTTTGCCTTGGGAGTTGGAGGTCGCTACCGCGTAGGAGGTCATGTGTCGATCACCTCGGAATGGTACTATCTGTCAAATCCGCTGAACTCCATTCAGACTTACGACAGCTTTGCCTTAGGAGTCAATTGGGAACTCACTGATTTGATGTTGCAGTTTATTTTGACCAACACCCCTTTTATGGCGGAAGACGGCTACATCACCCAGACCCGGAACAATTTTAACACCCGGGATGGGAACCTCTATTTTGGGTTTAACGCTACCTTAGTACTGCATCTGAAAAAACAGAAACCTAAGCAGTAATACATGAAATGGCTTCAAGAATTTCGTCTTCAAGGGGAACATGTGCGTTTGGAACCTTTGAGGCGAGAGCACCGCGATGAACTCAATTCCGCGGCACAGGACGGAGATCTTTACAACCTCTGGTTCACCAGTGTTCCCACCCAGGACAAGATGGACAGCTTTATCGAAACCGCCATCCAAGGGTTTGAAGCGGACAACAGCCTGCCCTTTGTGGTCCGGGAACTCAGTACCGATCAACTGATTGGCTCGACCCGTTTTTTAAATGCCGATGCAAAGAACAGGCGGCTCGAAATAGGCCACACCTGGTATTCCAAAAGCTGGCAAGGAACCCGCATCAATAAGGAATGCAAATTGCTCCTGTTACAACACGCTTTTGAAGGATTAGAATGTATTGCCGTGGAGTTTCGAACCAACTTCCACAACTGGCCTTCGCGGAGAGCTATTGAATCTTTGGGGGCAAAGAAGGACGGGGTTCTGCGCAATCATCGGGTAGATGCTCAGGGACTTTTACGCGATACCGTGGTTTATTCTATCATCGATCAAGAATGGCCAACGGTGAAATTCTCTCTACAACACAAACTGAAGTGATGAAGCGCTGGGGAGTTTTGTTGGCCCTTTCTTTTCTGTTGATGGGCATGACCTGCCGCAAATTGCCGCACCCCAAGGTGTATTCCACTGATCAGCTTGAAATTATACAACTCCGGCAAGGACTTTATTTGCATATCTCACAGATCGCCCTCAGCAATGGAAGTACTTTTCCTTGCAATGGTTTAATCTATACCGACCAGGGCGAAGCCGTGATTTTTGACAGCCCGGCTTCGGATGCCGGAACGGCCGAACTGTTGTCCTGGATAGAAGCACAACAACTAAAACTCAAGGCGGTTGTACCCAATCACTTTCACGAAGACTGTGTTCAGGGCTTACCCCAGATGATTGAGAAAGGGGCCTTGGTGTATTTGAATATTCGGACTTATGTGGAACTGCAAGAACCCAAAGACAACAGCCCGTATCGGGTTTTCGATAGTATTCAGGAGTTTAAGATCGGTCGCAAAACAATTGTGAACCGCTACTTCGGCC
>CAZLGZ010000090.1:0-10062 GCA_964558965.1 uncultured Flavobacteriaceae bacterium | reverse complement strand
AGTTCAAGCAATTTAGAATAAGTAGGAATAGACTTAAAGAAGTGCTGAATTTCAAGGGGTTGATTGTAGGAAAATAAACTCGCAAAACCATTTGAATCAGGGGGTTATCAGATTTTAACATAATATTCAAATAATTCTTGTAACAAATGGGCAACTTGGTGGTCTTATTAGGAGTGTAAGACCAAACTAACGCAACCACCATGATTGAAATCCGTGACCTGCACAAGTCCTATAAAATGGGCTCAAATTCCTTGCATGTATTGAAAGGAATTAACTTTTCCGCCGAAGCCGGCGAATTAGTCGCGATCATGGGATCTTCTGGATCCGGAAAATCCACATTACTTAACATTTTAGGAATGCTTGACGAAGCCGACCAGGGGGAGTATATCCTTGACGGTGTTCCGATCAAGAACCTGAATGAAACACAAGCGGCTGAATACCGCAACAAGTTTTTGGGTTTCATTTTTCAATCTTTCAACCTGATCAATTACAAAAACGCGCTTGAGAACGTTGCTTTGCCGCTGTACTACCAAAAAGTGAGCCGGAAGGAACGTCAAAGAAAGGCCTTGTCTTATCTGGAGAGAGTCGGGTTAAAAGAATGGGCGAAGCATTTGCCGAATGAGTTATCAGGGGGGCAAAAGCAACGTGTTGCGATCGCTAGAGCGATGGCCGCAGAACCAAAAGTTCTTTTAGCGGATGAGCCTACGGGAGCTCTGGATAGTAAAACTTCTTATGAAGTAATGGATCTTATCCAAAAGATCAATGACGAAGGGAATACCATCTTGGTGGTAACACACGAAGAAGATATTGCCAACATGTGTAAGCGAATTGTACACTTACGCGATGGTGTTATTGTAGAAGACAAGAAAATCGATCAAGTAAGGGCGTCGGATTATGTTCAGTAGAGATACCTGGAAAGAAATTTTTCAAACCATAAGTAAAAACAAGCTCAGAACTTTTCTGACTGGGTTTACTATGGCTTTGGGGATTTTTATTGTCGTAATCATTGTCGGTATGACCAACGGCCTAAAGAATACATTTGACGAGTTCTTTGGGGATGATGCGACAAATACCTTTTTCCTCTTTCCTAATCGTACCTCCATGCCTTACAAGGGCTATAAGTCAGGGCGCAGAATCGAATTTGACAACACGGATCTTCAAGACATTAAAGACAATTTTGCCATTTACTTGGAGTACATCACTCCGCGTATCAGTCGCGGGGCCCTGGTGAAGTACAAGAACGAATCCGATAATTATACCACAAGAGCGGTTGGTCCTGCTCATCAATACAATGAGAAGACCATTATAATGCGTGGGCGGTATATCAACGAGAATGATATTAAAGAGAAGGCCAAAGTCGCCGTAATTGGCCGTTTAGTCAAAAAAGATCTTTTTGGGAATTCGAACCCGATTGGGGAGTTCATAGATGTAGGGGGAAGTGCAATGAAGGTAGTCGGCGTCTTCCAAGACGATGGCGGTGATAATGAAGAGCGATTTATCTACATCCCTTATACCACAAGACAGCTGATTGAGAAAAGTACCGATAAGGTAGATCAGATTATTGTTGCCTTTAAGCCGGAAATAGGAATTGCAGGAGCCTTGTCTTTTGAGAAAAAACTAATGGCTTTTTTAAAGGATAAAAAAGTGATTAAGCCGGCGGATCCGAGCGCCATCTTTATTCGAAACGTTGCGGATCAATACGAGCAAAATCAGCAGTTTGCTACCGTACTTGGTTGGATAGCGTTGTTTTTTGCTGGAGGAACAATGGCGGCAGGAATCATTGCTATTGGTAATATCATGCTCATTATTGTGAAAGAAAGAACCAAAGAATTGGGAATTCGCAAGGCAATGGGTGCTACTCCAAAAAACATTATTGGAATAATACTTTTAGAAGCTTCTGTTATCACAACAGTTTCAGGATTTATTGGAATGGGCCTAGGTGTTCTTCTGCTTCAAAATTTAGGGGTGACTTTAGAAGATTATTTTATTAAGAACCCTTATATCACGCCTGGGTTTGCCATTTGGTCAACCTTGTTGCTAGTGGTTTGCGGGGTGCTAGCGGGACTAATTCCGGCTAGACGAGCTGCTCGTATTAAACCTATTGTTGCACTAAGAGACGAATAATGAAACTACTATTTGATCGAAATACCTGGCAAGAGATATTCAGCTCGATAAGCAAGAATAAAATTCGAACCCTGCTTACCGTAATCGGGGTCCTATGGGGAATTTTTGTTTATATCGCGATGTCTGGGGCAGCAAAAGGTCTTGATAATGGTTTCGAGCGCCAGTTCGAGAGCGTAGCGATGAATAGTCTCTTTGCTTGGGCGCAATCCACGAGTAAGCCCTATGCAGGCTTTAAGACGGGAAGAAGAATTCAATTAAAATTGGGTGATGCTGAAGTCCTTGAAAGAAGGATTCCGGATATTGAATACATCGCACCTAGAAATGTAAAGGGTGTTTTTGGAGGTGCCCCTGCATTAGTAGTCCGAGGCTTGAATTCTGGTAACTATAACGTCTATGGTGACTTCCCGGTTTTCACGAAAATCGCGACAAAAAAGATTTATGATGGCGGTCGTTTCATAAACGATGAAGACATTGAGCAAGCCCGAAAGGTTTGTGTAATAGGCGAAAGGACGCAGACGGAACTTTTTGAGGATGGTCAGGAGCCAGTTGGACAGTTCATCCGTATTGACAATGTTTATTTTCAGATTGTTGGGGTACACAAATTCGTCCCTGGAGGAGGTTTTGAAAGTGATTCTGATATCTACATCCCATTTTCCACTTTCCGAAAACTCTACAATACAGGCGATCGGGTTTCCTGGTTCTCCATTGCGGCATACGACGATGCAGATGTAATTCAGGTCGAGAAGGATGTCAAAGCCGTTTTAAAATCCATTCACAGGGTAGATCCAACTGACGAACGTGCTTTCGGTACGTTCAACCTAGGAGAGATCTTTGGACGAGTTATGGGCTTTTCCAGCGGACTAACTTTCCTGTCTCTGGTTATCGGTATTGCAACAATTTTAGCCGGGGTTATCTGTATCGGTAATATCCTTTTGATATCTGTTAAAGAGAGAACCAAAGAACTCGGAGTTCGGAGAGCACTAGGTGCAACACCAGCAGAAGTTCGTTCCCTGATCTTGATCGAGTCTGTTTTTTTAACCTTGATCTCAGGAATTATCGGAATTACCCTAGGTGCCGCCACATTGGCACTCGTGGGAGCGCTGACGGAGGGCTCAGCTTTCCCTTACACCAATCCAACGGTACCCGTACCGTATGTTTTAGGAGCCCTGTTTTTGATGGTGGTTCTGGGAACATTAATCGGACTAATTCCAGCGCAAAGAGCGGTGAGTATTCGTCCAATTGACGCATTAAGAGAAGAATAGAATTACTAAAAACCAATTTAAATACAAGTCATGAAAGTCGTAAAATGGATCCTACTAATCGTAATTATCGCAGGAGGTCTATGGGCAGCGATGTTCTTTATTAAATCCAACAGTAAGTCGGCAATTACCTACGAAACCCACAAGCCGTTTATTTCTTCTATTGAGAAGAAGTCTGTTGCTACCGGAAAAGTGATTCCTCAAGACGAGGTCGAAATCAAACCTCAAATTTCAGGAATTATAGATCGAATCTACAAAGAAGAAGGAGATCAGGTAAAGGCTGGTGACCTAATAGCTGTCATTAAAGTAGTTCCTAATGAGCAGTCCTTAAACCAATCTGCCGGACGTGTCCGTAATGCAGAACTTTCATTGAACAACTCTAAAATAGAATTCGAAAGAAATAAAGCACTGTATGAGCGAGGCGTAATTTCTAACCAGGATTATAACAACCTGAAATTGACGTACGAGCGAGCACAACAAGAGTTGAAAAATGCCCGTGCAGATTACCAGATTATTCGACGAGGTTCAGCTGGTGGATCGGCCTCAGCAAACACGAATATTCGTGCGACCGTTAGTGGAACTCTCTTAGAGATTCCAGTCGAGGAAGGGGATCAGGTGATTCAGAGTAATAACTTTAACGATGGTACAACCATTGCCACAATTGCAGACCTTGGAAAAATGATTTTCGAAGGACAGGTTGATGAAGGAGAAGTGGGCAAGTTAGAAATAGGGATGCCACTCGAAATCAGTTTGGGTGCTATCGAAGATAAAAAGTTTGATGCGGTCTTGAGATTTGTCGCTCCAAAAGGAGTGGAGCAGGCTGGTGCTGTTCAGTTTAAGATTGAAGGGGACGTAACCGTTGACGAAGGAACGGTTATCCGTGCAGGATACAGTGCCAACGCCTCTTTGATTTTGGAGAAGAGAGATAGCATTTTGGTGATTCCTGAGGCTCTATTGCAATTCGATAATCAGACGGATAAGCCCTATGTTGAAGTATCAATAGGAGAGCAACAGTTTGAGCGACGCGATGTAGAAATTGGAATTTCTGATGGGATTATTGTTGAAATCCTATCAGGTCTTACCGAAGAAGACAGCGTGAAACAATGGAACAAAACCGAGCCTATCAAGCTAGGTGAGGAAGAAGAGAACGAAAACACCGAAGAATAATTCTCATAAACCTAACCAGACAAAATTAGACACATGAAGAAGGTAGTTTTAGGAGCACTATTGGCCTTATTTGCAGTAGGTGTTCAGGCACAAACCAAGAAATGGACTTTGGTTGAATGTGTGGAATACGCCATCCAGAATAACATTACTGTAGAACAGTTTGAGTTGGATCTAGAGAATGCTCGTATTGATAAAAGCGATGCTCTAGGAAACTTTTTGCCAACCTTAAGCGGTAGTGCAACGGTTTCTGAGCGTTCCGGTTTGGTTGTCGATCCACAGACCAACATCATTACGTCGGCCACAATTTTGAATGTTTCTCCATCCCTTACCTCAAACATGACGGTGTTTGATGGATTGCGAAATATTCACCGAGCCAGCCGGGCAAAGATTAATGAGATCGCCAATCAATACCGTCTCGAAGATTTGAAAGACGATATCCGTTTGCGTGTCGCCAATGCTTATTTACAGGTTCTTTCAAACAAAGAGGCCTTGAAGGTGGCTCAAGCGCAGTACAAAGTAACCGAGCAGGATTTGTTGCGTACACGAGAGCTAGTAGAATCTGGTGTTGTGCCCAAAGGTGATTTGCTGGAGATTGAAGCCACAGCCGCTAACCAGGAGCAGCAAATCGTCAACAACGAAGCCCTTGTGCTTATTTCAAGAATTGGATTGGCTCAGTTGCTACTCATTACGGATTACGAAAACTTCGATATTGCTGAGGAATCTTTTGATGTCCCTTTTTCAGATATCTTGGATAACAGCGCTAAGGTAATTTTTGACAAAGCCCTCACGTTCAGAAACGATATCAAGCTTTCGGAAGCCAATGTTCAACTGGCTGAAAAAGACTTGCAAATCGCTAGAGGAGCAGCCCTTCCAACTTTGGGAGCTTTCTTGAACTACAGCTCTTTTTATACTGAAAACAGTGTGACTCCTAACATCTTGGATTTTCAAACACAGTTAGAGAACAACGATGGTATCAGTTACGGATTGTCGCTTAACGTGCCCGTTTTTAACGGTTTTAGCACGCGCAACAGCATCAAGCGAAACAAGATCAACGTTCTTAGAACTAAGCTGCAGTTCGAGCAGGATAAATTGGATCTGGAAAACACCATCAACCAGGCTTACGTAGACGTAACGACTTTCAGAAAGAGTTACGAAGCGGCTCAGAAAACCTTGGATGCTCGTAAACTGGCGTATGACTACGCAAAAGAGCGTTTTGATGTTGGTTTGATGAATGCCTTTGAGTTTGGACAAGCGCAGGCTCGTCTAGATAACGCCTATGCAACGGTTATCCGAACCAAGTACGATTATATCTTCCGATTGAAGATTTTGGAATTCTACTTCGGAGTTCCCTTATCTTTGGATTAAGGAAATCGGAACAACAACACTTTAGCCGGTCCTCATGGGGCCGGCTTTTTTTTACCTCCATGGCACTCATTCTTTGTATAGAAACCTCGACCACTCAATGCTCTGTCGCTCTGGCAAAAGAGGGTGAACTATTGGGGCTAAAAGAAGAGAACAGTAGTCAGTACATGCATTCTGAATGGCTGCATGTGTTTATCGAAACGCTCTTGAAAGACTGTGGTGTTTCTTTTGATGAGCTTACAGCCGTTGCGGTAGGAATGGGACCAGGATCCTATACAGGATTACGAATTGGCGTTTCTACGGCTAAGGGATTGTGTTTTGCACAAGACCTGAAACTAATAGCCTTACCAACACTGGATATTTTGGCTCATCAGGTCAACGAAGTGGAGGGGGTATTGATCCCTTTGCTGGATGCCAGAAGGATGGAAGTCTATTCCAAGGTCTTGGATTCTGCTCATAAGGAGATTCGATCGACGGAAGCCGAAGTAATCAACTCAGATTCTTTTAGTGGTTATCGCAAAGAGGAGCATCTGCACCTCATAGGCCCTGGAGCCGAAAAATGCCGAGAAATACTAGGTGAGGAAGGAATTTCGTATTACCCTGATTTGCTCCCTTCGGCGGCTCAAATGATCGGTTTGGCGCAGGCCAAGTTCAGTGCAGGAGAATTCGAAGATGTGGCCTATTTTGAACCCTATTACCTCAAAGACTTCGTACTTCAAAAGCCCAAAGCTAAACCCAAGAATTAGTTGGCCTCCGTCCGGTGAATAACCTGCTGTGGGAAAGGAATTTCGATTTGTGCTTGATCAAAGCGTTCTTTCGTTTGTTCAATAACATAGAAGTGAGCGGGCCAAAAATTCTCATTGGAGGCCCAAAACCTCAGGCTTAGGTTCACCGAGCTGTCTCCCAACTCACTGACATAGACTTCCGGAGCCGGTTCCTTCACAATACCCTCATGACTTTGGCAAATCTCAAGGAGAATAGCCTTTGCCTTCTTGATATCGGAGCCATAACCAATACCAACAGTGAAATTGTCTCGACGCATGTTTTCTGCATTGTAGTTGATTACACTCCCGTTGGACAATTGTCCGTTTGGAATAATGGCAACTTGATTGCCAAAGGTGTTGAGTTTGGTTTGAAAGATGCTAATTTCTTTTACCGTACCATCAATCCCCTGCGCCGAGATAAAGTCCCCCACTTTAAACGGCTTAAATACCAAAAGCAGAACACCTCCGGCAAAATTGGCGAGTGAGCCTTGAAGGGCCAGACCAATGGCCAATCCCGCGGCGCCCAACATGGCAATAAGGGAGGATGTCTTTACCCCAAGTTGGGTGATGACCAATACAAAGAGAAGAATCCTTAAGGTATAGTGGACAAAACTTTGAATGAAACGCTCCAGGGTTATATCGTAATCCTTTTTATCAAAGAAGCGGGCAACCGCCTTGTTGATGAACTTAATGATCCAGAGACCGAAGACGAGTAATAAAAAAGCCAGCACAAGGTTAGGAACCAGATTCCAAAGCCACTCAATGGCTTGGTCGATGTGTTTACGGTAGTTTTCTAGATTATCCATTTTGTTGATTAAGGGTTTTAATTCATTTGATTAAGGGCATCCAGGGGCTTTTCGACCGGTAATTGACAGCTGCCTTCCTGGCAAACATAGATCAAAGTAGTGTCATCCAGCCATCGATTTTGAAATAGGGCTAGGTCGGATTGGTTTTCTGATGATTTCCAGATCAAAAAGCTGTTGGGGCGATACTCTGCCAGTAAATCTTGCGCACTTTCTTTGGCCTGAGGTCCTACAACCGCAATTTCATAGAAGGCCTGGGTGTCGTAGAGTACTCCATGTAGCCAATTGGCGTGCCCCTGAGCGTGCTGTTGGAGTAGCTCTTGTACACGGAGCTGCATCTGGGTGGCCCGCTGAGCGTACCCTTGCTGAGGCCTAATCTTAGAAAGCTTTTTTAAGTTTAAAAACATCATGGAGTTGCTGGCCGATATAACATTGTCAGAGGTCTCGATAGATCGGCGAATGAGTTCTTGTTGACTTGCCTCCGTGTAATAGAACAAATTTTGTTCTTCCGTGCTAAAATGCTCCAAGCAATAGGTGCAAAGCTCTTGTGCACGGTTGAGCCATCGCATTTCACTGCTGACTTCATATAGGCTGAGGTAAGCTTCGATTAGGGCAGCATAATCTTCCAAAAATGCTGGAATACTGGCCTTGTTGTTTTTAAAGTTGCGGTACAGTCCCCCGTCCTCACGACGCAGGTGCTCTTCAATGAACTCCCCCAATACAACGGCTTGTTGAAGGTAGTCCTCCCGCTCCAGATAGCGACCGGCATCGATTAAGCCCTGTAAGTACAAAGCATTCCAGGAAGTGAGAATCTTATCATCCAAACGAGGTCTCGGCCTTTGGTTCCGGGCTTTTATCAAAACCTCTTTGCACCGAGTAATGACCTTGTGAAGTTCTTCTGTGCTGATCCCGAATTGGGAAGCAATCTCCTCATCACTTTTATCGCGAATGAGCACATAGTTTCCTTCCTCCCACAGCCCATAGGAGTTGATGTTGTAGTACTGGGCAAAAAGCTCGAAATCTTCACTTAAAAGTGCCCGCAGTTGGTCTTCAGTCCAGACATAATAAGCTCCTTCTTCGAGTTCTCCTTTTTCGTTTAAGCTGTCTGCATCCAATGACGAGTAGTACCCGCCAGTGGAGGCTTTGAGTTCAGTTTCCACAAAGGAAATCGACTTCTCGACCGTTTCTTTGTACAAGGTATTTTTACTCCGACCATAGGCCCGGGCATACAGACTGATCAGTTGCCCGTTGTCGTAGAGCATTTTTTCGAAATGGGGTACATGCCATTTGGTATCCACCGAATAGCGAGAGAAGCCTCCGCCAAGGGCATCAAAAATCCCTCCGTAAGCCATCCGAGTTAAGGTGGTGTCTACATAAGTCAGAATGGCCTGGTCTTGTTGTGCGAACCCATAATGCATTAGAAAATCCAGGTTGTTGGGCATCATGAATTTGGGGGCTCTTTTGTAACCTCCCAAAAAGGTGTCAAAGTATTGGGTCCAGTCTTCTACCAAGGCATCGAGTTGGCCCATGGTCAGTTGTTCGCTGCTCTGTGGAGAGTCCAAAAGCTGCATAGCATGGACCCCTTGGGTAAGTTTTTGGGCGTATTCCTGAATTTTGCCCGGATCACTTTTATAGAGTTCCGCCAATTGGGTGAGCGCCGACATCCACTGATCTTTGGGTAAATAGGTGGCGCCCCAGAAAGGCTTTCCATCGGGCATGGCCACGACATTTAGGGGCCATCCCCCTCGACCGGTGAGCAATTGTAGAGCATCCATGTAGATCTGATCCACATCGGGTCTTTCTTCCCGATCTATCTTGATGTTGATGAAGTGGGCATTCATCAATTGAGCCACTTCAGGATCTTCAAAACATTCTTCTTCCATGACATGGCACCAATGACAGGCCGCATAACCAATACTAATCAGTAGGGGCTTGTTTTGTCTTTGTGCGAGTTCCAGCACCTCGGAATTCCAGGGTTTCCAGTCGACCGGATTGTGGGCGTGTTGTAAGAGGTAGGGACTGCTTTCGTGAATCAGGTCATTGGTAAAGGCGTGTTCCATGTGCTCTTTTTTCTAGGTACAGTTCCAGAAGAGAACAGCGGTAATCAATAGAAGCCGAAGCTTAGCCATTGATGGCGACCACTTCACTCACCTTGTCACCGAGCATATTTTTTAGCATGGTCTCGATCCCGTTCTTGAGGGTAAAGGTGGAGGAGGGGCAACCACTGCAGGCTCCTTGCAAAACAACATGAACCTTTTTGGTTGACTCTTCATACTCCTGAAAGAGAATATTTCCGCCATCCGAAGCAACGGCTGGCTTGACGTATTCTTCCAGAATATCAATGATTTGCTTGGAGGTCTCGTCCCATTGTTTTTCTTCCGAAGCGACCTTGTTCTGTTCAACTGCTTGGGCTTTTTTCTCGACCACGTCTTTGCCGCTTACCAAAAACTCGCGAATACACTCGCGCAGTTCCATAGAAATATCATTCCATTCTGCTCGATCGTACTTCGAGATCGATACATAGTTCTGATCAAAGAAAACTTCCTTGACATAAGGGAAGTGAAACAATTCTGTCGCCAACGG
>CAZLGZ010000089.1:0-10202 GCA_964558965.1 uncultured Flavobacteriaceae bacterium | reverse complement strand
GTGTATTGGTGGCCAAAAGAATCAACACCGATATCCATATGGAGGCCGGAAGAGACCATTGGTTGCAACCCTTGTTAGATGAAGCCTACGCCGACTGTGCCGCCGAAATTATGGAAGCGGAAGACCCCTTGTTTATTCTTTACACCTCAGGATCGACGGGTAAACCTAAAGGGATGCTGCATACCACGGCCGGCTATATGATTTATACCGCCTACACCTTTAAGAACGTATTCCAGTACCGTGAAGAAGATATCTACTGGTGTTCTGCGGATATTGGATGGATTACGGGGCACTCCTATATCGTCTACGGCCCCCTGGCCAATGGAGCGACGACGGTGATGTTTGAAGGCGTACCTTCTTACCCGGACTTTGGGCGTTTTTGGGAGGTAGTCGAAAAACACAAGGTTACCCAGTTCTATACCGCGCCAACCGCCATACGCGCTCTGGCTAAAGAAAGCCTGGATCTGGTTGAACGCCATGACCTCAGTTCATTGAAGATATTGGGTACGGTAGGGGAGCCGATCAATGAAGAAGCCTGGCACTGGTACAATGATCATATCGGGAATAAGCAATGCCCCATTGTGGATACCTGGTGGCAGACCGAGACAGGGGGAATGTTGATTTCGCCTATCCCGTTTTCAACCCCGACCAAGCCAACCTATGCGACCTTGCCCTTGCCCGGAGTTCAACCGGTCTTGATGGACGAGCACGGAAAAGTCCTGGAAGGCAACCAGACCGATGGTCGTTTATGCATTCAGTTTCCGTGGCCCTCTATTGCCCGTACCATTTGGGGTAACCACCAGCGCTATAAAGAAACTTATTTCTCGGCCTTTCCGGGCATGTATTTTACCGGGGATGGAGCCCTTCGGGATGAAGTGGGGTACTACCGCATTACCGGTCGGGTAGACGATGTTATTATTGTCTCTGGACATAACCTGGGGACGGCTCCTATAGAGGATGCCATCAACGAGCACCCAGCGGTGGCCGAATCTGCGATTGTGGGCTTCCCTCACGATATTAAGGGAAATGCCCTCTACGGCTTTGTGATCTTAAAGGAAACCGGAGAGGATCGTGATCGGGACAATTTGAAAAAGGAAATTAACCAGATGATCACAGACCACATTGGGCCCATCGCAAAACTGGACAAGATTCAATTTGTACCCGGATTACCCAAGACACGAAGTGGTAAAATTATGCGCCGTATTCTTCGTAAAATCGCCTCCAATGAGTTAGGAAACTTGGGAGACACCTCGACCTTGTTGAATCCGGAAGTGGTTGATCAGATTATAGAAGTAAGACAGTAAGCCATTCCTAAAAGGCAATGCTTAAAGAATCTCCAGCTCCAATTCCATTTTGGTTCCGTTGATCAGCTCAACGATTTGCTTGCCAACTGGGGCTTCCAAATCTTGACCGTTCTGACGAACAACTTGCACGCTTTTGCCGGGCAGTAGGTTTGTCGGATCCAAAATGAGTTTGAACTCCTTGTTGGTCTGTTCAATGGTAAGGCTGATCTTTTTCCCTTCCTTCTTGTAATCAATATCGATGGTATTGTCTGCTATTTTTACAGATTCCAACTGGGCGTACTCCCAGGTACTGGGCATTTGGGGAGTGAAAAGGATTTCTTTTTTAGAGGCCATCGGACGTATGCCAAAGAATTGGCGAACAATCGGTACTGCAAAGGAATAGATATTCCAGGCCTGAACGACCATTCCGTAATCCGGAGAAACCTCATACATACTCCCGGGCAAGGCATAACTGAATGTTCTGGTCATTCTGTTGAGGTAATTCAGGGCTTGGTCCGGACGCCCATAGTTGTTTTCAGAAATCGCCTGTACTCCGGTGGGCAGGGTCATTACGGCCCCTGTATAAGAAAAGATCTTACTGCCTTCGAAGCTGCCATCGTCAGAACCCGCACTTTCGTCTCGGTCGATTCCCGTTACGAAAACTCCGAAGGGATTGACAAATTTTTCAGCTGTTTTTAAGGCTTGGACTGCCTTGTCGGGGTCAGCAATACCCATTTCCATTGGCGTGTTGACCACCCAATTGTGGTGCAATACAAACGGACGTGCTTCTGAAGAAGGATTGGCCAGTATCCGCTTGCGGGTTTCTTCTAATTCCTCCATCGCCCAAGGTTTGTTCAAAGTGTCTGCACGAACCAGTGCGTCTTCGATCAAGTGAAGGGTCTGTTGATCGGTACCGATAAAATCAGCATAAGAGCCGAACTCGGCAGACCAAAACTTTTCGTTGATTTGTTTCTTGAGGTTTTCTGCTTTGCTTCTATAAGCGTTGGACTTTTCCGTATAGCCCATTTCTTCACTGAGGAAAGCAGCTTCTTCGAAGGCTTTTTGGGTGTAGGCCGCCACATCAATCATCTCACTGTCCAGTCCGTGGATTTCCATCATGCCAAAACCATCTGGGAATCCATTTTGGTCCTGATCGGTTTCACTCATCAACCAATCCAAGCCTTTTTCTACGGTCGGGTAGTAGCGCTTTAAGAAGTCGTCATCCCCGTTCCAGCGGTATATTTCGGCAATAAGAAGAGCAAATTGCGGGGTCTCATTGATGTTCCCTGGATTGAAGACGATACCATTGGTTGAAACTTCGTGTATGATGCGTCCATTGTCATTGGTGACTTCAGAAAGACTGTCTAAGAGGGCAATGGTTTGGTGTACGATATCGTCTTGTCCAATGGCCATATACCCCTGCAAGGCGTATTCGCTGTCTACGCCAAACCACCAGGGGTAGTCAGGAATACCAGCGCCAATTCCACGTCCTACTTCAGGTACCTCTCTAATCAACCAATCGCTGTTGTATTTAAGCCATTCAAAACACTGCTGTAAGCTGCTGTCTGGAATACGTAAGCGGGTGTTGGCCTCGATGGTGGCATAACGGCTTTTCTTCTCCTTTAAGAGCTCCAGGGGTCTTGCAAGTAGATCTTCCAATGTTTCTAAAGCGCTTTCAGAAGAGGTATAGGAGCCGGCAATGGCAATCGTAATCTCCTTCTTTTCTCCTTTCGGAATGAGCAGTTTGTATCCCAATGATGCCTGTACGCCGCTTTCTCCTTCTTCCCGAGGCGCTTGGTCTGTTTTGATCACTGGGAGATTAGAGCCAGTGAGGACAAACCAGGGGTTCTTTTTGTCCTTAATTTGCCAGTAGCCTTTGTCCGCGTAGAATTCGGCTTTGTCACTTCCGTTGACTACACCATTTTCTTCGCCTAACCAGGTCGGTCGTAGATCGCTGTCTACTTTGAATTCGAAGAGGTATTCGGCATTTTCTTCTCCGGTGTTTTCGACGGTATATTGCACAAGCATCCCTTCTTTTCCATCGGGCACATATTGGGTGCGCTCTACCTTAAGGCCATTGCCCAGGGTATAGCGGTGCAGATTGGCAAAGGGGTAATTCACAAAGGAGTCGGCCTTATCCAAAGCGTACTCCTGATCCCCTGTGCTGATCTTGGCTGCGAAACCATCCAAAAGTTTAATGGGATGATTCCAGACTCCCCCCATTTCTCCTTTGATGTGCCATCCAAGGTCAGGGAAGCTTCCGTCTTGATGCCCCACCGAGTACAGGCGATCTCCGGCAGTAACATAAGGCGAGGCCAGGTACTTTTCTTTTCCTTCAATATGGCTGACCTGCTCAAGTGCGCTGGAAAAAGAAGTACTGTCTTCTTTGGAGCAAGAGGGTACAAGAAGTGCTAAAGTCAGGCCGAGGGCCAAGGGTGAAATCCGCTTCATAAATAATTGTTCAGGCAATAATTAAGGGTAATCCTTACGGATTAGAAATTCATTTACAGTCTAAAAATAGATCAGGCATCCTTGGAATACAAGCCCATTCGGTTCCCTTCGGAATCTTCAAAGTGGGCCATATAGCCGTCCGGAATTTTGATCGCTGGTAAAAGGGTCTGCCCTCCGGCATCTTTAACCCGTCCAAGGGCTTCCTCCATAGAGGAGCTGACCTGCAAGTAGATGATGGTGCCTCCACTGCCGGGTTGGTAGGCTTCCCCTTGGGTTAAACTGCCGCCTGTGCCTTCTTTTTGGTGATCTATGGGCAAGAAGGCTGTCTTCATTCCCATGGCTTCCATGATTTTAAACTCTTGTTGAAAAAGGGTGGCATAGAATTCGGCTGCGCGCTCAATATCGGCAACCGGAATCTCAAACCAAGGCATACTGAAATTCATGATGATATCAATTAGGATTGTCCTTGGAAGATATCAACTTTTACTTAAATCATGCGCAGAATTACACTAACAATGATTACCGGAACCGCAATGATAAAAGCCGTGGTGATCAAAGAGAAAAATGATTTCCAACGAGAGAACTGGTGCGCCTCGGATAGTGTAGTTAAAAAAATAAAGATGCTCCAGATCGATAAGATCATTTGAAGAAGACCGATAAGGGCTGACATCGCAAGCAGCAGAAAATTGTCATTGATTACGGGAGTTTCGGCTGTAAAGGCCTCATCACCAAATAATAAAATGGCGAGAACTCCGAGGATGACGGTGAAAAAAGAAGGCACCATGGCCAGTACGGCTGCATACCGCGTGTGCTCAAAGGCGCCAACGCCACTAAAAAACCGTTTACTGACAAAGTGCAACAGAACGAAATAAAGTGGAGCGAGCAATAGCATGCCCAAGCCCCCAAACAAAAAGGCGTTGATGACTTTCTCCGAAACTTTAATGGAACCTCCTAATTGGCGAACAGAACCCTGGCTTAAACCCGTACTTGCCCCGGTAAAAAAGATCAACAAGAGCATTAAACTGAGGGGCATGCTTTCGGTCGAAATATTCTGCATCACCCAGCGGGGTTTCCTCCACACTTTAGTCAATACATTTTGGGCAGTCATGGCGTTTTTTTAGGAATGTGAAGATACGCGTTTTCGGTATTTCGCGATCTCCCAAAGCCCGAGTACGATAAGCAGAGGAATCCAGGCTCGGCGCAGGGTCCAAAATTTAGCCCAGAGATAATTTCCGGCCAATTGGATGCTGGGGTAGCCTTGAAAATGAATGTCTACGGCCAGCGCACCGCTTTTTGGAGAACCGATGATCTTTCCGTCGGGATCGATAAGCAGATAAGAAGGGTAGGTGGTAATTTCTAAATCACGCACATAGCTTTTAAACCTTCGGTTGTCGGAATAGAAGGTCCATTGGGGGTTGTCGTCTTGAATAAAGGTCCAAGGCGCCTTTTTTTCTTGAAGGAGTTGCTTGGTCATTGGAGGAGGATCAATACTGATGCTCATGATTTGCAACTGATCCCCATACTTCTCGAGCAGGTAGGGGAATTGTTTCATTTCGGCCAAACAGGGCTCGCAGGACTGAAACCAGAAATCCACCAAAACTACCTTCCCTCGAAAGCTGTTAATGCGGTCGATTGTACGAAACTGATTCAACATGGGGTGTTGTGGAAGTTCCCGGTCTACTTCGATATTGTTGTAAGCGATGAGCAGGTAGTAGGCCGCACCAAGAAAGATCAAAAGGCCTCCAGCACTTTTCAGTAAAAAAGTGATCAGGGAACGTGAAATAATGGCTTTATCGATTTTATTCACAGCTTTTTGTCGTTTGGTTTAGCGATCCTTTACGCGATAGACAAATTTAAGACCGCTCCAGGTGCTGTCAAACGAGGCCACTTTAACATCGACCAGTCCTTGCTTGAGCCCCAGCTCTCTTACTCCTTCCCGGTTGATGTCACAAAGGATACCTGAGGCTGCTTTAGGCCAGTTGATCCAGAGCATTCCTTCCTTATTCAGTGCTGCTTTGAAGTCAGGGAGGATTTCTTCAAGTTCGCGTCTAGAGCGAATAAAGAGATGGATAAAGTCGCTCGTGCTGGCTTCTTGGGTAAGTCGAACCCCTGCTGGCAGCGGGTGTAGTTTTTCTGGGTAATCATTTGGCAAATGATACCCCAGAATTAAGGTCCCTTCTTTTATGCCTAGTTTCTTGGCCAAGGGAGTCGTGGAGTAGCTACTTCCATTCATCGATTAGATTCCGAGTTCGGATTTGATTTGACTCAGGCTGCTATTGAACTTTTCGGGTTCTTCTTCCAGTGGGCCGTGTCCTGAGCCTTCGAACCAAATCACTTTTTTGGACGTGGCTTGCAAGCTGTCGAGCCATTGAGTGGCCAAGACAGAGGGAACATTCCAATCGTGTCTTCCTACAATAAGGTAGACGGGAAGATCGATTTCTTTGATCTCCAGAACATTGGCATTGTACAGGTCATCTTGAAGGTGAGCCGAAGACTCCCGCCAAGCCTGAAACCAATCGTATGCTTGGTAATCCGGGTAGCTCTCCATGGCTTTTTGAACGACTTCTTCCGCTTCATGGTTGTAAACGGCTCCACGGTATTTATTGAGGAGTTGCCATTGACGGAAAAACTGCTCAGTTTCGTTGGAGTAATTCTCGGCGGTTTTCAAACTATCTAAGGCCACTAGATCGGCTTGGTCATCGGCTTTGGTCGCTTGCTCAAGAAGCCAGCTTTGTGCGATTTCCATTCCTTTGGACTTGTTGATGAATTGGGCAACCCCCACATAAGCGTGGTAATCCTCCGGTTGTTGTTGGGCCATATAGGCACCCACAATGCTACCCCAGGAGTAACCAACCAGGAGGATTTTATCCTGATTAAACTCTTTTTTAGCCCACGCAGTGGCTTGATGCCCGTCTTGGATAATTTGCTCCAGACTCATATTGTCTGGAGTTGGGTTTTTGAGGTAGCTCTGGCCTGCGCCGCGTTGTTCCCAAAGAACAAGAGTGTAATCCTTGGCCAGATCGAGGTTTAAATAGCGAGTTTGAGGGGTCTGTGGCCAGGCGGGCCCTCCGTGCACTAAAAGCAAGACGGGATTGTCTAGTGATTCTGAGATGACCTCGATATATTGTTCTTCTCCGCCTAATTCCACAAAGTGCTTTTGGTGTATAGCGGCCAAGGGTTTTTCCTTGGTCGATTGACAGGACCAGAGTATAAGGAGAGTAAGCAGAGTAATTCCTTGTTTCATATTGGGTATTGCGTGTGATGGTATCAAATTACGACTTTTGGCGTTTGGCCTTTTCCTTGAGAATAAACTCCCGGATTGAATGAATTTGTTTGTCCAGGTCTTTCACCCTTTGGATGCTGTAAATTAGGGTCCTTTTACGGCCATCGGTAAAGGTGTCGTAGACTTCCTTAAGCACCGGTTCTTGTTCCAATAATACAGGAAGAATCTCAGGAACATCAACCCCTAACTGATCCGGGTCTACCTCTAGGGTGAATTCGACTTCTTCTCCCACCTCTTTTTTTAGTTTTTTGATATACCGGCTCGCGATGATCACATAAAAGTGGCCATCTCCATAGTGATTTAAACCACATCGGTACTTCAATTCATTATCTAAAGTGCAGATTAAGCGCGTGGCCTTTTTGCGTTCAAATTGTTCGACGACTTCTTTCTCAATTTTCAAATAGTAGTAGCCTCCTTTTCTCTTTTCAAGCTGGTTTAAGGTTTGAATGGAATTGAAAACCTTCATTCATCCTTCAGCTTAGCGGTCCAAAAGTTATAGGCCAATCGAGCAGCCTGTGCAATGGCGTTTTCTCTTTCTTGATGCTGATCACGGGAATCCATTATGAATGCAGAAACCGCCAGGTGCTCACCATTGGGCAGTTCGATAATCCCAACATCGTTGGTGGCTCGATTAAGGCCTTGGTAGGTGTTTGATGTCCCCGTTTTGTGAATGAGTTTAGTGTCAGGGGGGAGTTTTCCTTTTAGGCGACGATCAAACCAGGGAGTCGATATCGACATGAATTCTTTGAGTAAGTTTCCGCTTGGTTCTGAAAGTACCTCACCTTGGTGAAATACTTTTAGGAGTTGGTTCATGCCTTTAGGAGTCGCCCAATTTTGGTACTGAATGGTGTCGTTTTTCATCTGTACCATTTCTGTTGTGGCAATGACCATATCGGTGATCCCTAATGCGTGAAGCTTCTTCTCGGTTTCCTTGGTGCCCCCAAGCAAACGAAGGAGAACGTCGCAAGCGGTTCCATCGCTTTCCGAAATATTATACCTCAGGAGTTCTTTAATGCTCATTGAGGTCCCTCGAGGGAAGCGATCCCGTAAAGGACTGTGACCGTTGGAAGGGATGTATTCTGAAGGTGAGATCTCTACCATTTGATCCAAAGAAAATTCACCTCGATCAACCGCTTGGAGCATGATCACAGCAATCGGAAATTTATAGACACTCTGCATCGGGAAACGCTTGTTTCCGAAATGACTGATTTCTTGGCCGGACTCCAGGTGCAGAACCGAAAAACCAAGTTGACCGTCCAAGTTTTTGTCTACGGCGGCGATTTGATCAAGAAGTCGAGCTTTGGCTTCCTGGGTGTACCAATTGGGTTCAAAATTGGACAATTGAAGAAGTTCCTTTGCATAATACTGAGCGCTTTCAGCGTCTCCGTTAAGCTGATAGAAATCCCCCAAATAGGCATAGAGATAGGGGTTGTTGGGTTCTTGCAGTAAAAGGGTATTAGCCATTTCTATTAGTTGAGCGTCAAAGTGATGTTGGTCTCCAGCACCCGTGTGGTAGGCCACCGTTTTTAAAAAGCTCAAAGAATGTAATAGGTTAATACGTGCAAGGGATTCCGTTTTGAATAATCCATGCAGCCGACTTTTTGCAGCCTGCCAGTCTTCTTCACGGTAGCGACTCATAAAAGATTCGCCTAAGGCCCTGGCCAGTTGAATTTTTTGCTCCAGGGAATTGTTCACAGGAGCGGAGGGGTCCGGGTCCAAGGGTGTTTCTGTTTGATCGAGGAGGTAGTTTTTGAGAAAGCTCAAAGCAAAAAGGGAAGATTCGAGATCCCCCATAATCAGGCGAGCAGGATCACTGAGGTGATTGTTGTTGGCCAAAAGAACCAAGTGCAGATCTCGTTCCGGAACCTTAATCAGTAGGCTGGAGTAGCTGTCGTACTGTCCGTAAACCCAATATACATCGAGACCCTCTATTTTTTGTTTGAACAATCCATAAGCATAGGGAAGATCTTCGGAAATGCCTCTGAATAATTCTGTCCTCGAAGAAGGAGATAAAAGCTTATTGTTATCCAGCGCTTGACTAAATCGCAAAAGCTCCTGAGGATTTGTTGCTAAGCCTGCTGAAGAAGAAAAGCCGAATTCCACCCGACCAGGCTCGGCGCTTCCGTTAAAATTAAAGGGGAAGGCAAATTGGTCCCGTCTTCTGGCCACTTGAATATCATTCTTTAGGAAGTAGGTATTCTCGGTCTGAAGTGGTTCGAGGATCTCTTTTTGAAGAAGTTGATCGAAGGGCTCTCCTGTGGCTTTTTCCAGTACAGCCGAAAGTAATCCAAAGCGTCTGCTGTAATGAAATTGCTTCCCGATTTGCCCTTCGGAGCTATGAGATAACAAATGCTTTAATTGAATTGATTTATCTATCTGGACTTCAGGCAAATAAGATGTAATAGATTTATTCAGATCTAGCACTCCTTTTTCGGTCATTTTAAGCACTAATGCCGCAGAATAGAGTTTGGTAATCGAGGCGATCGGAAACTCGGTGTTAGCCTGAACATTTCGACTCATTTCCCAGTCGGCGAACCCCCATTGCTTTTCAAAAACGACCTCGTCTCCACGAGTGATCAACGCACTCATGCCAGGAATTTCATAGAAGCTTTTAAGCTCCTCCAATTCCTGTTCAAATACAGCTCCACTTTGGAGGTCTTGTTCGGTGTAGTCTTTGCAGGAATAAAGAAGGGTGAACAGGATAAGTAGAAGGCCTGTTTTTTTCATATACGGAGTCTTAGGCATACTTGTTGTGGCCTCAAGTTAAGTAAGTCTGGGTTGATTGAAGTGTAACAATTAGCCAAAATTTCTACAGATAAAGAAAGGAATTCATATGCAAGGGAATTGGCCAAGTGCGAGCACAAAGTATAACAAATCCTTACTTCGAGGCAGAGAGGTTCGAAAAATGAAGGATTTATTATTGGAATCTTCGGGTAAAACGGAATTGGAGTTTAAGCAGCTCTCAACGGTCGAAATCCGTTTGATCAAGGAAGAAATACGTTCGGCGAAGAAAAAGGAGGAGCAAGACTTGTTCCTGGCGTATTGTGCAGCGGTTTCCATGCTGGTTTTTGGCGCACTGGGTATTCTTTATTTTGTGACTCTTTAACGCCAGGTGTTGATTCGCTCAGACTTCGCCTGAAATTGAGCCGAAAGCGATTCCAATCGGCTTTTTAGCAACAATTTTC
>CAZLGZ010000088.1:0-10402 GCA_964558965.1 uncultured Flavobacteriaceae bacterium | reverse complement strand
CTCCAAAAATAAAGAATAATTGTGGGCCTCTATTTGAAGAAAAAGGTTATTTTTGCCCGACCAAAAAAATGACGAATGGCCACGTACAAGAAGCGAGGATACAAGCCCAAGACCAAGGAAGAAAAGGTAGAAATTGAAGAACAAAACAGTACAACTGCAGAGGTTTTTTCTACCCTTGACGAGAGTGCTTCCAAAACGGAAGAGTGGGTTTCTAAAAACCAAAACTTCATTCTTATCGGTATTGGTGTAATCGCTGTTGCGGTGCTGGGTTACATTGGATTTACCCAATGGATCCAAAATCCAAAGGAGGAATTAGCGGCTAATGATTTGTACTATCCACAACAGTATTTCGAACAAGCTTTTCAAAATCCTGGTATTAAGGATTCGCTTTTGCAACTTTCTTTGGACGGTGCAGACGGAAAGTTTGGTTTGATCGAAATCATTGACGAATACCCTGGAACAAAGGCGGCAGATTTGGCGCGTTACTCCGCAGGTATGGCCCATTTAGAACTGGACAACTACCAAGAGGCGATCTCTTACCTGGAGCAGTATTCTTCCAGCGATGAAACATTTGGCGCTCTGGCCAAAGGAGGTATCGGTGACGCTTTTGCAGAACTGGGACAGGCAGACGATGCTTTGGACTACTACGAGAAAGCAGCGAGCCACTCAACAAATGATTTTACGACTCCACGTTTTCTTTACAAGGCTGCTGTTTTGGCGATAGAGAACAATAAATTGGATAGAGCTCTACCTTACCTCACTCGCATTCAGGAGGAATTTCCTAAGTCGGATGAGGCGGCAAATGTTAAGGCCTTGATCGCTTTTGTAGAGACCAAGTCCTAAGGGGGTGGCCACTTCACAAACTCATTTATCTGCTTACAATCCGGAAGACTTGCCGGATGTTACAAACAAACGTTTTGGGATCGTTGTTTCTCAATGGAATGGCGAGATCACGAATGGGCTTTTGGCTGGCGCGGTAGAAACCTTGCAAAAGGCGGGTGTCAGTGAGGACCGCATTTTTATCTGGGAGGTGCCCGGTAGTTTTGAATTGGTCTATGGCTGCGCGCAAATGGCCAAGCAAAAGGCCCCTGATGCCATTATAGCCTTGGGAAGTGTCATTCGAGGAGAAACAGCTCATTTCGATTTTGTGTGCTCAGGAGTCACACAGGGAATCACCCAATTGAATACACAACTCGACTTGCCGGTCATCTTTGGGGTTTTGACTGACGACACTTTGCAGCAGGCGCAGGACCGCAGTGGAGGCCGTCATGGCAACAAAGGTATCGAAGCCGCCGTGACTGCGATGAAGATGACCTCCTTCAATCCCTAGTACTTTTGTTAACATTTTTTGGCAGCCCTCACTCTAGGCTTGGCTGCATTTTCAGTACATTTGAGTAAGACGCTAAGCGGTCTTGCACATGAGAAATCTCTTTCGACTTAAACGCAACAAATCCTTCACTTACAAACCCCGGTACTACCAGGGGGAGGAGAATCCGTTTAAAATCGAACACAAGCTCGATCAATTCCGCTCGACAGCGCAACACCAAAGAGGAATCAAAAATAAGGTACTGAATGCTCTGGCCGATTGGCAGACCGAGGGCGATCGAGACATGCGTATACGCATCGCCATAATCCTCGGAGTACTGATCTTACTTTTCCTGTTTATAATCGATTTTGACCTTTCCATTTTTCTGGACAACGAATGACGGAAAAACGTATTCAATTATTACCCGAGCATGTAGCTAACCAAATCGCTGCTGGCGAGGTTGTTCAACGACCTGCCTCTGTTGTGAAAGAACTCATGGAGAACGCCATCGATGCTGGAAGCGACCTGATTCAACTCATTGTCAAAGAAGGCGGTAAAACGCTGATCCAGGTGACTGATAATGGTTCCGGAATTCCCGAAGAGCAAGTGGAATTGGCTTTTCAACGGCATGCCACCTCCAAGATCCGCCAGGCGGAAGATCTGTTTCAGATCCAGTCCAAGGGTTTTCGCGGGGAGGCTCTGGCTTCGATCGCTGCGATTGCTCATGTCGAATTACAGACGCGTCAGGCCCATGACGAAACCGGTCTGCATGTCCGAATCGAAGGCGGATCTCTGAAAGAAAAGGAAGCCTGTGCGAGCCAGGTCGGCAGTTCGTTTTCTGTAAAGCAACTTTTTTATAATATCCCTGCGCGAAGGAACTTTTTAAAGTCAGACGCGGTAGAGCTGCGTCATATAACGGAAGAATTCCAACGCATCGCCTTGGCCCATCCTGATGTGGCTTTTCGTTTTTATTCCAATGGCAATGTACTCTTTGATTTGCCCCCGGGTAACCTCAAACTTCGGTTGGTTCACCTCTTAGGCGCAAAGACCAAAGAAAAGCTGGTACCGGTGGAAGAAGAAACGGATGTGGTCAACCTATCCGGTTTTATTCTTAAACCGGACTATGCCAAGAAGAGTAGGGGAGAACAGTATTTCTTTGTCAATAACCGCTTCGTCAAAAGCCCTTACCTGCACCACGCGGTCATGGCGGCTTACGAAGGGCTCTTGCCAGCTAATTTTTATCCGGGTTACTTCTTGTTCTTGGAAGTGGACCCTGCCCGGTTAGACGTGAATATTCATCCGACCAAGACTGAGGTGAAGTTTGAGGACGAACAAACCCTCTATGCCATTCTGCGTTCTGCCATAAAGCATAGCCTGGGGCAATTTCAGGTGGCGCCTACCCTTGACTTTAACCGGGATCCTAACCTGGATACCCCTTACGATTACGAATCGAAAAACCCAGAAAAGCCATTACTGCAGGTAGATAGCAGTTTTAATCCTTTTCAGGACAGCAGCCCGCGACCTGCGCGGGTGAGTAAGGAGCAGATTGAAGCGACGACGGAGGTATACGAATCGGGCTTTAGTTCTTTGATGATTGAAGAAGAACCGGAGACGACCGAGAACCGATTGTTTGAGGAAGAACCGGACTACATCGAAGGGATGTCTTGCTTTCAGTGGAAACGCAAATACCTCTTGGTCGATAGCCCGAAAGGACTTTTAGCTGTAGACCAAAGCCGGGCACACCAGCGGGTTATCTACGAAACCTTTTTGGGGAGCATGACCGTCCAAGCGGCGGCCAGCCAACAGCTTCTGTTTCCTTTGGAGCTACATTTTTCAAAGAAACAGATGATGGCTCTGACCGAAATTGAAGATAGCCTGAAGGCCCTCGGTTTTGATTTTGCCATCGGTGAGGACCAAGTTCTTTCGGTTCATGGTATACCGAGCCTTTTGCCCGAAGGCCGTATTCCGCATTTGATTGAACAGTTGATTGCTGATTACGAGGAAGGCATGAGCGCTGGAGAATGGACGCAGGCAGAATTGCTCGCCAGAACCCTTTGCAGATCGGTTTCGATTCGCAGTGGGGATGTATTGGAGAAAGAGGCCCAACAGGCTTTACTCAGTGAATGGCTGGCTTGTAAAGAGACCCTCTTGAGTCCATTTCACAAATTGATCTATATTCGGATATCCGAAGGAGATATTCATAAAAAATTGAACTGATGATGCGAATGACTGATGCAGTAAAGCATCTTTTGATAATCAATGTACTGCTGTTCATCGGAACCTATTTTTACAAGGACCTGATGACCTCTTATTTGGCTCTCTGGTTTATTGAGAATCCTAATTTTCAATACTGGCAGCCCATAACCCATATGTTCATGCACGGGAGCGAGATGCACCTCTTGTTCAATATGTACGGTTTGTGGGCCTTTGGTTCCTTATTAGAAGAGCGTTGGGGCAGTAATAAGTTCCTCTTTTTCTACTTTTCAACCGGCTTGGGTGCCGCCGCCTTGCATACCGGTGTGAACTATTTACAGTACAGTCAAGGTATTGCTGCACTTGAAGCGGGAGGCGTAGCCATCCCGGAGGCAATGGAACTTATGGCGAAAGGCATGTACGATACCCGCTGGGAAGCGTTCATGACCCAAGATGCTATTCGACAAATGTCAGAGGCCTTTGCCATACCTGCGGTGGGAGCATCGGGAGCGATTTACGGTATTCTGGTGGCCTTTGCTTTTATGTTCTCTGAGGCGCGCTTAATGCTCATTTTCTTGCCTGTTCCGATTAAAGCAAAATACTTTGTGCCCTTGATGATCGCAGCTGATCTCTTCTTTGGAGTGACCAATACCCGAACCGGTATTGCCCACTTTGCACACATTGGTGGAGCCTTGGTTGGATTTATTATGATGTGGTACTGGAAGAAGAATCAGTTTAACCAAAACCGCTGGAATTAATGGCTGGAGGTCTTTCCTATCAATGGGCACGTCTTAACCAGGCCGAAAAACTCATTGCACTCAATGTTGGGGTTTACCTGCTGGCGGGATTGCTGAGCACCTTTGGGATCTGGAATGCCAAGCCTTTATTTTGGTTGCCTTCGGACTTGATGGAGCTCATAGGGCAGCCTTGGTCCATCATTACCTATTCCTTTTTCCATGGAGGGCTATTTCATCTGTTGTTTAATATGCTCTGGTTGTACTTTTCGGGTCGTATGGTCTTGAATTTATTCGACCGGATGCGCTTTTTGAGCGTTTATTTCTTGGGAGTCATTAGCGGAGGACTCTTGTTTTTATTGGCTTACAACCTTCTACCCGACCTGGTTAATCAAAATACAGTCCTTTTTGGAGCTTCCGCCGGTGTCTTGGCCGTATTTATTTTTATCTGTGCCTACATACCCAATCAAGAGGTTCGCTTATTTGGTCTGATCAATATCAAACTTTGGAAGATTGGTGCCTTTTTCGTTGCCCTGGATCTCTTGCGTATTGCTGGTGATGCGGAAAATATAGGAGGCTATATCGCTCACCTGGGTGGAGCGATTTTAGGTTACGCCTACGGACGACAACTCTTGCATGGGCGAGATATAGGTGGCGGTTTTACAAAATTTCTTGAAGGCTTCGGACGCGCTTTTACACCAAGAGAAAAACGACCCTTCAAAAAAGTATACAAGAATTCCCCCAAAAAATCGAAGAAGACCAAGACAGCTGCTTCGGATAAAACCGAGAAGCAACAACAAATTGATGCTATTCTCGATAAGATTAGCAAATCGGGCTACGATAGCTTGAGCAAAAGTGAAAAGGACTTTTTGTTTAAAGCAGGCAAAGAGGACGAATAAAACAAGGGGGTGAATACCACAAGACGATATCGGTTCAGTGCCGGTATAACAATTCTATTCGGGTTGTTGTGCCTGGCTTCCTATAGCGTTTCTTTTTGGCCTTATGAGTCTCATCCCGGAGTTGCCCTGCTTGGGCTCTTTGTTCCCCTGCTCATGGTGGTCAATTGCTTGCTGTATCTGTATTGGTTGATTCGCAAGAAGAAGATCCTTTCCTTTCCTCTTTTGGTGTTGATCATTGGTTACTTTACGGTAGGCTCTGTTTACCAGCTGCACGGTACCTCGGAGGAGTTAGAAGATTCCTTTAGCCTGTTGAGCTTTAATGTGCGAAACTTCAATAAGAATGGAGAGATTCCGGAAGAGGGGGTTGATTCTTTGATCATTGATTTCATTCGGGAGGAAGATCCGGATATACTCTGTCTACAAGAGTGCTTGTTCAGCATGAAGCGAAGTAATGTACTTTCCCAGTATCCGCATTCATTTGTAGATTTCATTTACAGTTGGGAGCCCCAGCCAATTCATGTGGTGCAGGCGGTATACTCCAAGTACCCTCTTTTGAACGTGCAGTCGATTGATTTTCCGGACAGTGCGAACAAAGCAATAGCTATGGATGTGGTTAAAGGGCGAGACACCCTCCGTTTATTCAATGTTCATCTGCAGTCCTTTGCAATTATCCCCCAGGTCGAAAAACTCAAGGAAGAGGATTCTGATCGGCTCTTTCAGCGAATGGGAAAGGTGCTAATCAAGCAGCAGGAGCAGGCTGCATTGCTTCAAGCCGAAATAGAGAAAAGCCCTTACCCGGTATTGGTGGTTGGGGATTTTAATAACAACCAGTTTTCCTACGCCTACCGGCAAATCAAAGGGGATCTACAAGACACCTATCGTCAGGCAGGGAAGGGCTTTGGTCAGACGTACAACTTGTGGGGGTTTCCTATGCGGATTGATTTCATTCTGACCGATCCCTCCATCAAAACGCTCTCGCACTCGACCTATGATCAAAAGATGTCCGATCATTTCCCGATACGGGCGGAATTACTGTATCAGCCTACAGGCAAGGGGCAAGACAAGAGGTAACTTCTTGCATTAGGGCCTTCATTAAAGAGTAAATCCAATCCGCTAGCATTTTCTATAAAACCATGGCGATCAGAGAAGACCTGTGGATAGACCAGAGGCTGGAATTGTACTTTCTTTTTAGCATTCACCAAAAAACGCATATCCTTTATTTCGGTCTGACTTTCCAGTTCAAGAGGGGTTTGGTATTGGGTGGTTTTGTTTTCTTCAAAGGGAATGTCGAGCAGTTCACACAACAGGCGGTGACTGGCTAAGCAAATCTCGAGTAAGGAATCGCCGGGCTGCTCGAAAAAAGGAGCCAAATCATCTTCGTAGAATTCAAAATAAGGTGAGCTTCTGTAAGCGGCTTGCAGGCTTTTCCAGTGCAGGGAGGCCCATCGACTACTTTGATCTACCTGAACTTCCGCAGTTTTTTGTCTTTCGCTTCCCTCTTTTCGATGCAAGATCGGAATGCCCAGCATTTGGCGTCCCTGATCTGTCGCAATATAACAGCGGTTGCGGTAGGTTTGCTTTTGAAAATTATCACATACTTCCAGACGCACCTCCCCCTGGAGTTGGGCAACCAAACTCGCGATATTGGGGAAGTAGGAAGGTTGAAGCAGTATCAAGATTGCTTTTTCTTCTTTTTTCGGTAGAAGTCATACCCGAAATAGCCGACGACGGCAATCAGGAAGTAGGGTAAGAAAGAGATCGGTTTTCCGGACCCACCCACGGTAGTGAAAAAGCGGTCCCAACGGGGACTGCTCACCCAACTGAAGAAACCATCGGTAAAGTTGTCAAAGGACAGCCAAATGAATACAGGCTTCCCGAGAATGTGATCGGCAGGGACATAACCCCAGGTACGGCTGTCTTCTGAATTATCGCGGTTGTCTCCCATCATCCAGTAGTAGTCCATGGCGAAGGTGTATTCGCTGGTGGCCTGGCCATTGATGAGGATTTGGTTTCCTTCCACTTCCAGGGTGTTGCCTTCGTAACGGGTAATGATTTGTTCGTAAAGAGGCAGGTTTTCTGCATTCAGCTTCACTGTTGCGCCTCTTTGCGGAATATAGATAGGACCAAACTGATCCCCATTCCAGGGATAAGCCTTTTCTTCCTGGGGGAAGGTGCCGTACTGGTACTGACCTTTAGGTTGTACAAAACGCACGACAGAGTCGACTAGAGACGACTTTTTGAGTTCGGTAATCATTTCATCGGTAAGACCGGCAACTCGTCTTACAGGGCGTTCTTCTGTTAATTGCAAACCAAGCTGCCCCAAGACCTTCGCTGGGATGCCTTTATGACCCGTTACGAGAAGAATTTTATTGGCTGCCGTCAGGCGGCGAGCTCCCAGAATGTAACCGGCCTCTGCCAAAAAATTCACAGCTGCTGCATTTTGTTGGGTATCGTCTGTCTTGAATTCCCGATTGAATTCATCGGCTCCAACTTCGGTGAGCAGGGTATGCGAGATTCCGCTCTTTCCGTAAACCCAATAGTTGTGCTGAGGCTTTGCCCGGTCACTGAGGATCAAACGCTCACCGTTCACATGCACATAGCTGTCTATGATTTCTAAGGTATCACCGGGTGTCCCTACACATCGCTTGACGTAATTCGATCTCTTGTCAATAGGCTTGTAGACGCCGGGTCCATTGTCGCGAAAAACCCGAACCGTATCCACGGGCCAGCTGAAAACTACAATATCGTTCTTGTGGATTTTTTGGAATCCGGGCAGGCGCATATAAGGCAACTGTGGACTCTTCAGGTACGACCTGGATCGGATCACAGGCAGTGTATCGTGTACCATAGGTGCAGCGACCGTGGTCATGGGAACCCGTGCCCCATAGTGGAACTTACTCACAAACAAAAAATCACCTACACGCAAGGTGCGTTCCAGAGATCCTGTTGGTATGGCATAAGGTTGAATGAAATAGGTGTGCACAAAGGTGGCAGCCACTACGGCAAAAACAATGGAATTCACCCAATCTCCGCTCGCACTGGTGGGTTTTAGAGAACGTTCTGGTCGATACACGACTTTGCTTTGGTCCTCGAAATAAGAAATGTAAAAATTATAGAAGCCCAACGATAGAATCGCGGCCCAGGTTTGCCAAACTTCTCTTTGGTTGAAGCTGCGGGCGGTTTCGACCCATATCACGGGGAACATCAAGAGGTTGATGATGGGTAAAAACAAAAGAGCGACCCACCAACGCGGTCTCCCAATGATGTCCATTAAGATCACGCCGTTGTAAATCGGTACTGCGGCTTGCCACATCGGGCGGCCGGCTTTAACATAGAGTTTCCAGGTTCCGGCAAAATGTAAGGCCTGAACGATAAAAAAGAACAAAATCCACTGTCCCCAAGTCATGTTCGATTGGTTTTATAGCGTTCCAAATATACTTGTTGTTTTCAGGATGAAGGGAGGTTTAACACATCTTTCATAGTAAAGACGCCGCTTTTCCCCTGTATCCACTCTGCAGCGATGACGGCTCCAAGGGCAAATCCATCGCGATTGTGTGCTGTATGAATCAGTTCCACCTGATCCACTTCGCTGGAATAGGTGAGGTGATGGGTTCCCGGCACTTCCCCTTCACGATAGGCTATGATGGGAACATCCTGGGTGTTCTCAGGATGCTTGCCTTCCTCTACCAAGGAGTAACCGGTGTAGTCTGTGTGTTTAATGAGGTCTTCCGCAAGAGTGATTGCTGTTCCACTGGGAGCGTCAAGCTTGTGAATGTGGTGGGTTTCTGAGAGCTCTGCTCTATACTCTTTTCGGGCACCCATCAATTGGGCCAAATAGCTGTTTAGTGCAAAAAATAAATTTACGCCCAGACTAAAATTGGATGCGTACAAGAAGGCTCCCTTTTGCTGTATGCACAATTCAAGGGCTTCTTCATAGCGATCAAGCCAGCCTGTTGTCCCAGAAATAACCGGAATACCTGCTTTGAGCCCTTTTTCAATATTTCCGAAAGCCACTTCGGGCAGACTGAAGTCGATGATGACATCGGCTTCTTCCCAAGGATCCGTTTCTGTACCGTCGTTGATTCGTGCGCAGATGTTGTGGCCTCTGGAGAGGGCAATACGTTCAATCGCCTTGCCCATTTTTCCGTATCCGAAAAGTGCAATTTTACTCATGCTTCGGCGGTTCTTAACCTAAAATTTTATTTGAAAGGCCATCCCGTAGTACGGGTTCATCATGAAGGGATCCCGTTCCAGAAAGGGCTGAAAATCAATGGTGAGTTCCTCGCTGACGTTGTACTGTTTGAGGTGGGCATCCACGTTGGCATCGATAATATTTAGTGCGTACAGGACGATGGTGATCAGAAGAGAAAGATCCCGGTCTTCCTGAAAGCGCACCTGGGCATCTTCTAATGCGGTATCCGATACATCGGGCCCTAAACCATCCCCATTGATATCGTAAAATTCATCCGTCACTAAGCCCGCTTTTCGCGCCTTAAACGCATCGCGGTAGCGGTTGTATTGGGTATTGTTAAAGTTATAAGCGTAGACTCCCGTTCCTAGGGCGGCGTACACCAAAGGTACTTTCCAGTATCGCTTGTTATAGGCCTGGCCTAATCCAGGTAAAAGGGCTGAATAAAAGGCAGCCCGGCTCGGAGCCAAAGGATTGATCTTTCGCTTGACCACTTCTTCTACCTTAAAACCACGACCATTCAAATTCTGAGCAAGCGAATCGGTATCACTCTGGCGGGGAATACTGTCTTGCTGAGCAAACAACAGCCCAGAACAAAAGAATAGAAAGATCGCTAGGGTCTTATTCGCCACTACTTAAGAGTTTTTTCAGGCGCTTAAAGTCTTCTTTGGAGTGAAAAGGAATTACAATTTTACCTTTTCCTCGGGCGGAACTGCTCACCTGCACAGCCGTTTCCAAGTAGTCTTCAATGGCCTCAACATGTTTGGAAATATAGGAGGGGAGTTCGGGACTAGCAGAACTTCCTTTACTGGTTTTCTGGTCCTTATCCTTGTATTGTTTAACCAATTGTTCAGTGGCTCGGACCGAAAGTTGTTGGTTCTTGATCTTTTCAAAGAGGCCCAATTGATCCTCTTCAATATCGACATTGACCAGCGCTCGTCCGTGGCCCATACTGAGCTGGCCATCGCGCATGGCGTTTTGTAATTGCGGATGTAATTTGAGTAACCGGAGGTAATTGGTGATGGTCGATCTCTTTTTCCCCACCCGCTCACTCAACTTTTCTTGGGTCAAGCTCACATCG
>CAZLGZ010000087.1:0-10517 GCA_964558965.1 uncultured Flavobacteriaceae bacterium | reverse complement strand
CCCTCAATAAATTCATCTCCTCCTTACTCCCTCTAACTGACGCACCTATGTTCGTTTTGCTGATCTGCGGGGGTCTCTTTTTAGTTTTCTTTTCCAAGTTTTTGCCTTACCGCTATTTCGGTCATGCGATTGCGATTACGGCCGGGAAGTACGACGGAGACAAAGCCAAAGGAGATGTGAGTTCTTTCCAGGCGCTTTCGGCAGCTGTCGCGGCTACGGTAGGTCTGGGGAATATCTCTGGGGTAGCCATTGCCATCCACGACGGAGGCCCGGGTGTGGTCTTCTGGATTTGGATGACCGCCCTGATCGGGATGTGCATTAAATTTTATTCGGGCAGTTTAGCCGTGATGTTCCGCGGAGAGGATTCCGAAGGCAAAATGCAGGGAGGACCTATGTACTACATCATTCACGGTTTGGGCCCTAAGTTCAAGCCTCTGGCCGTTTTCTTCAGTATTTTCGGTCTCTTTGGCTTTTTAGGCGTCTTTACGGCCAACCAATTCACCGAGACCTTTATGAGTGTGGTGGATCCGGCCGAAACCATTTTTGAAACCTCCACCTTCAACTGGCAACTCATTATCGGGATTGTCCTGGCCATTGTTTCGGCGGTGGTCATCTTTGGGGGACTGACCAAGATTGCTAAAGTCGCATCGGCTATCGTCCCCTTTATGGTGCTGCTGTACCTCTTGGCGGTGATCGTGGTGGTGGTGATGAACTTTTCTGCCGCAGGGAATGCCTTAAAACTCATCCTGGTGGAAGCCTGGAATTTCGAAACGGCCTTTACCGGAAGCTTTTGGGCGCTGATTATCATCGGGGTTCGCCGGGCCATGTTTTCGAACGAAGCAGGTCTGGGTAGTGCGCCTATGTACCACGGCCAATCCAAAACCGATAATCCGATCAAAGAAGGTCTGGTGGCCATGCTTGGCCCCTTTATCGATACTATCGTGGTCTGTACCCTTACGGCTATTGTGATCTTGGTGAGTGACGCTTATCTGGAGGATCAAAGCGGGATTTTGATGACCCTGACCGCCTTTAAGCGCACCCTTTTTGGTTTTGGTGACGAACTGCTGATGCTGATTGTTTCGGCCTTCGCCCTTTCCACCTTATTTACCTACTCCTACTACGGGGTAAAGTCGCTTTCGTTCCTGACCAACGCCAAGATCGGAAAGCTCTATAACGTCTACTTTGTGATCATGATCGTCTTTGCGGCAGTGGCCTCACTAGAACTGGTTAAGAACCTGATCGATTTGTCCTATGCCCTGATGGTGATCCCGAACATGATCGCGGTGCTCTTGCTTTCTCCTAAAGTGAACAAGGCCGCGAAAGAATACTTTTCAAACCTGAAGAAATGACGCATAAAGCCGGATTTGTCAATATCATCGGGAACCCCAATGTGGGGAAGTCCACCTTGATGAATGCTTTGATGGGGGAGCGTCTTTCGATCATCACCTCCAAGGCCCAGACCACCCGTCACCGTATACTGGGACTGCTCAACGGAGAGGATTTTCAGATTGTAATTTCTGATACTCCGGGGATCATTAAGCCCGCCTATGCCCTGCAGGAATCCATGATGGATTTTGTCAAGACGGCCATGGAGGATGCCGATATCCTGCTCTATATGGTGGAGATTGGTGAGAAGGCCCTGAAGGACGAAAAACTATACGCCAAGTTGCAGAAGACCGAAACACCGCTTCTGTTGCTTTTAAATAAAATTGACACTTCGGATCAGGAGACCTTGGAGTCGGCGGTCCAGTATTGGCAGGAGCAACTGCCTACGGCCGAAATTCATCCGATTTCTGCCCTCGAAAACTTCGGGATTGAAGGCCTGATGTCGCGTCTGATCGAATTGATCCCGGAAGCGCCAGCCTATTTTCCTAAAGACCAGTTGACCGATAAGCCGGAGCGCTTCTTTGTCAACGAGTGTATTCGTGAGAAGATCCTCTTGCATTACAAAAAAGAAATCCCCTATTCCGTGGAGGTCGAAACCGAGGAATTCAAGGAGGAGGAAAAGATCATCCGCATTCGCTCCCTCATCCTCGTAGAACGTTCCACCCAGAAGGGAATCATCATCGGTCACCAGGGCAAGGCCCTCAAACGCGTGGGTGTCGAGGCCAGAGCCGATCTCGAGAAATTCTTCGGCAAGCAGATTCACCTGGAACTCTATGTGAAGGTGAATAAAAACTGGCGATCCGATAGCCAGCAACTCAAGCGTTTCGGTTACCAATCCTAGGAGCCCTTCCTTCCTGCAGGAAAGTCACTACCTTTACGCCCAATTTCAAAGCGGTATGGGGGCAATTGTAGCCATCGTAGGTCGTCCTAATGTAGGCAAGTCCACTTTTTTTAATCGTCTGATCCAGCGCAGAGAAGCCATTGTTGATGAGATAAGCGGGGTAACCCGTGACCGTCACTACGGCCGAACCGACTGGAACGGAAAGGAATTCAGTATCATCGATACCGGTGGATACGTGGTCGGAAGCGAGGATGTCTTTGAAAAAGAGATCGATAAGCAGGTCGAACTGGCCATTGACGAAGCCGATGCCATCCTCTTTTTGGTCGACGTCGAATCAGGCGTCACCGGAATGGACGAAGAGGTGGCCAAATTGCTCAGACGTATTGATAAGCCCGTGTTTTTGGTGGTTAACAAGGTCGACAACGCCATGCGCGCCGCTGATGCCGTCGAGTTCTATGCTTTGGGATTAGGAGAATACTTCACCATTTCCAGTATCAACGGAAGTGGAACCGGAGATCTCTTGGATGAGGTGGTCAAGGTACTGCCTGAAGAAGAGGAGCCGGAAGAAGACCTGCCGCGTTTTGCAGTCGTGGGTCGACCCAATGCCGGAAAATCCTCTTTCATCAATGCCCTGATCGGGGAGGAGCGCTATATCGTGACCGATATCGCAGGGACCACCCGCGACAGTATTGATACCCGATACAACCGTTTTGGTTTTGATTTTAACCTGGTCGATACGGCCGGAATTCGCCGTAAAGCCAAGGTGAAGGAAGACCTGGAATTCTATTCCGTTATGCGATCTGTTCGGGCCATTGAACACAGCGATGTGTGCATCCTTCTCTTTGATGCCACCCGTGGATTTGACGGACAAGTCCAAAACATCTTCTGGTTGGCGCATCGCAACAACAAGGGGATTGTGGTACTGGTCAACAAATGGGATTTGGTCGAAAAAGAAACCCAGAGTGTTAAGCAGTACACCGACAAGATTCGCAAGGCCATGGAGCCCTTTACGGACGTGCCGATCATCTTTATTTCGGTGAAAGAAAAGCAGCGGATCTACAAGGCCATTGAAACCGCTGTGGAGGTGTATAAAAACCGCTCCAAGCGCATTCCGACCCGTAAGCTCAATGACATCATGCTCCCCATCATCGATGCCAAGCCACCACCGGCCTACAAAGGGAAGTTTGTCAAGATCAAGTTTTGCACCCAGTTGCCGACGCCTTATCCGCAGTTTGCTTTCTTCTGTAACCTGCCTCAATACATTCGCGATCCCTACAAGCGCTTCCTGGAAAATAAGTTGCGGGAGCAGTTTGATTTTACGGGGGTTCCCATGACCGTTTTTTTAAGAAAGAAATAACGTTTCAAATCCCTGATCAGGGGCCTATTTTAGCGACTTTAGCGGGCATGAGAAAAACGCTCCTCGCCCTGCTGTTGGTCCTGCCTTTGGGTCTTTTGGCTCAGTCCTTTGAAGTCACCGGAAAAGTACTTACCGCTGAGGGTAAAAAGCCCCTTGACGCCGCTACGGTTTATATTGAATCGCTCAAAGACAGTAGTCTGGTTACCTACGCGATCACCAATGCTTCCGGGGAGTATATCTTGGAAGGTAAAACGAGTCTGAAGAAGTTTCGCTTACTCGTTTCTTATACCGGTTATCAGGGGCAGCAGCGTCTTATCGACTTTAAGCGTAGCCAACGTGTTCCTGATATCTTCTTGGAGGAACAAGCGGTATCGCTGCGAGAGGTCAGTGTGACCGGAGATCGGGTGCCCATCCGCATCAAGCAGGACACCTTGGAATTCAATGCCGATTCCTTTAAAACCCGGCCCGATGCCACTGTGGAAGACGTACTCAAGCAGTTGCCCGGGGTCGAAATAGACAGTGAAGGCACCATAACCGTCAATGGAAAAGAGGTGAATCAGGTCCTGGTCAATGGACAGGTCTTTTTTAGTACCGATCCCAAGGTGGCGACCAAAAGTCTGCCCAAAGAAATCATCAGCAAGATCCAGATCACCAATACCAAGACGCGAGAGCAAGAGTTTTCGGGGGATGAAGGGGATGGCGAAACCAAGACCATCAACCTCACCATCAAAGAAGACAAGAACAAGGGGTATTTGGGTCGATTATCCGGGGGGTATGGAACAGACGATCGCTACCAAAGTAATGGCTTGCTGAACTACTTCAATGACAAGACCCGGGTCAGTGTGCTGGGATCGAGCAACAACATCAATAATTCGGGCTTTTCCTTTGATGAAGTCTTTGATTTAGTCGGTGGCTTCGGCGGTGGAAACCTGAATGTAGGTAACGGAGGAACCGTAGTGTTTGGCTTTGGTCAGGGGATTACAACTTCATCCACCCTAGGGGGAAGCTTTGCCGATGAGAAAAAGGACCAGTACGAGATGTCTTCGAACTATTTCTGGAGCAATAGTGAGAATATTAATGAAGAAAGAACTTCTCGCGAGAATATTCTTCCAGATCGCCGCTTCTTTACGGATTCCGAGAGCGATTTTGAGGGTTCAACCGAATCCCACCGCGCCTCCGCTGAGTTGGAATTCGAATTGGCCGATGGCTTTGAAATTAGTTTGGAGCCCACTCTGGTATTGAGTTCTTCAGAGTCTTTGTCGGCCAGCAATACCACTTCTTCAGACGAATTAGGAGAGCTGATCAACCGCAATTCAACCAATACACGTTCAACTGCGAGGCAGCGTCGTTTTGACAACGAGATTGAACTGCTCAAGCGAACCGATACCCTGGGGAGCTATTTGAGACTATCCTTTAATGGAGGTTTTAACGAGAGTGGGGCAGAGGACTTTCAGGAATCCCTTCAAGAGACTTTTGGAGATGATCCATCGGAGGAACGTTTTGATCAGCTTCGTGATCAAGACAACCTCACCACCAATTTGGGCTGGGAATTCCGATATCGAAGAGCTTTGTCGAAGGGGGTATTTGTGGATGCAGGCTATGAGTTCGGAAACAACACCCAGGACAACCGCTTATCGGTTTTTGAGCGCGACGAGTTGACCGATGAGTTCACTGCTTTTAATGAGAGTTTGAGTACAGACTTCGAGTTCAGTAACCGCTTTCATCAACCCAATATTTCGTTTCGCAAAAGAGGAGAAAAATTGCGCTTTAATGCGACGGTTAATTACCGAATGACGGATCTCGAAAACCAGGACGCCCTGCAGGGAGCTTCCTTTACGAAGAGCTATAAAAACTTCCTGTTCAATGCCCGGGCCAGTTACCGCTTTAGCCGGAATGCGCGCATGAGTTTCAATTACAATTCTGGATTCCAGGCGCCCAGTGCCAACCAACTTCAGCCGATTGAAAACCTGAGTAACCCGCTCAATATCGTGGTGGGTAATCCGGACCTGAACCCGGTGATTACACACCGAGTGAGTTTTAATGTGAGCAATTACAATTGGCGGGAACAGACCGGATTCTTTCTTTACTCCGGGGTGACCGCGCAGAACGATCAAATCACTTCGGTGACCTTGACGGACGAAAATCTTTTGAGAACCACCACCTTTACGAACATTGATGGTAATTCGACTGCATATCTCGGGGGGCGCTACTCCAAACAGATCAAGAAAGACAGCACCTTCACCCTTGGGTTTGCTCTTTCTCCTCGCCTAAACCGTGTTCGACGAGTCGGATTTACCAATGGAGAACGACTGATCAGCAGTAATTTGAATTTCCGGCATACGGCCTCCTTGAATTTTAATTTCAAAGAAAAGCTCACCATTGAGCCCGAATACACCTTCATTACCAACCGTACCCGTTTTAACCTGGAAGGTTTTGACGATATCGATTTTGATGTGCACCAGGTGATCCTAAAAACCACCACCTACTGGCCGAAGAATGTGATATGGGGGAATGACATCAATTACCAGTACAACGGCAATGTAGGGGAAGGCTTCGATCCCGATGCGATCTTCTGGAATATGAGTCTGGGCTATCAGTTTATGCAGAAGAAAATGACGGCCAAGGTGCTGGCGTATGACCTTTTGAATCAGAACATCAATACCCGCCGTACCAGTGGGGCTGACTTTATTCAAGATTTCCAGGGAACTGTCCTTCGCCGTTACTTCATGTTCAGTTTCAGCTACAAATTCGATCAGTTTGGTGGAAAGGCACCCAACAGGGGAGGAAGACGCTGGTTCAGGGCTTAAGGGTGCTGAACCCGGGCTTTTTTGACCGTGATCTTTTGTTCCAATCGTCGCCCGTCCTGATCGACCACAGTGAGCAGATACTCTCCGGGCTCTGGAGACACTGCGATTTCATGGATATTACTCGTTGAAGACAAGTAGCGGTTGTCCAGGTACCAGTGGACCTCGGATTCGGCATTTCGGTGGGCCAGGGTAAACACCACTTCGCCTACTTCCTGATCAAAATCCAGGGGCAGGAGGATTTCTTCTTTCGGATAGGGATAGATGAATTCCATGGCTGCTTTTTGCCCACTTTCACAGGCCGCTAAAAAGGGCGGTGTGGCTCTGTATTCCGGATGAAATTTTCGGTAGTAGTATTCCATCAAAGGAGGAAGGCTGAACCAATTTGTTGGACGCAAGTCGGCCAGCGGATAGCAATCCGAATTGGCCTGGTAACGACCACTCTGATCGAGCATCAGGGGTTTGTGGTACCGGCATTCCGGGCTGTTCAATCCCTTTGGGGTAATCCATTGGCTTTCGGTATGATCGCAATGAGGACCGGCCAAATAGCCGCTTTCGGTACAGATTTCGGCCCGGGCCAAATCATCCAGCGGAGGGGCGAACCAGGGGCTCCGAGGCAACAATTCCAAAATGTCAAACAGCAGGGGTGCAGCGGCCTTAATACCCGTCAATCCAGGACGGCCTTCTCCGTCGGCATTGCCTGCCCAGACTCCGATGGCGTAACGCGAGCTCACGCCGATGGCCCAGGCATCCTTAAAGCCGTAGCTGGTTCCCGTCTTCCAAGCCAGTCGTTGGGAGTCGTCAAAGAACTGCCAGTTTTCGTCTCCGTCCGGGCGATTCACTTTTTGCATGGATTCGAGTGCCAGGTAAATCCCACCAGCTGACCAGCCTTCCGGCCTGAGACTTTCGGCCTCCCACTGCGGTTCTTTTCCGAGTTCGTATATCACCTGTCCAAACTCATTGGGGCGGTAGGTGCTGGAATTCGCACTGAAGTAATTGACCCGGGAAGCCATGGCGGCATAGCATTGGGTGAGTTCCCAAAGGGAGCTTTCTGCGCCTCCGAGTACCAGAGAGAGTCCGTAATGCCCCGGTCCTTTGTTCAGCGGGATCTGGGCTTCCTGAAGGCGGTTGTAAAACTTTTCGAGTCCGTAGGAACGCATAGTGCGCACGGCTGGTACATTCAGCGAACGGGCCAGGGCCAGACTGGCCGATACAGCGCCTCGGTACTGCTTGTCAAAATTTTGTGGGTTGTAGCCGTTGATCAGGGTGGGGATATCGGCAATCAGGGTATTGGGTAACAATTCCCCTTCATTCATCGCGGAGGCGAAGAGCAGGGGCTTTAAAAGGCTTCCGGTACTGCGTTCCCGGCGAACGATATCGACGGCTTCACTGTGGTCCTTTCCGGAAGGAGTATTCCCCACATAAGCCAGCACTTCCCGGGTTTCGATATCCATGACCAAGGCAGCCATATTGTGGATTTCGTTTTGTCGCAACTGTCCGTGGTGCATCTTGACCAACTCCACCACCCGCTGCTGCAGGTCGGCTTGCAAGGTGCTTCTAAAGGGTTGTCCCGAATACTGCCCGCGAATCCATTCGGTAAAGTGGGGCGCCCATTGGGGCAGCGCAAGGGGTTTTTGGGGCAGGGGCTCTTCCAGGGCCAGCTGCAGGCTCAGGCTGTCGAGTACGCCTTTCTCGCCCAGTTTGGTTAAGAGTCGGTTCCGCTTGGCTTTGAGGAGTTCCGCATTCCGCCCCGGAAAGATGAGGGAGGGCGCATTGGGCAGTACGGCCAGGGTGGCCGATTGTCCCCAGCTGAGCTGTTCCGGCGCCATGCCAAAATAGCGCCAGGAAGCGGTTTCGAGCCCTACCACATTCCCGCCATAGGGGGTGTGGGAAGCGTACATCTCCAGGATTTCTTCTTTGCTGTAGCGCATCTCGACCCGGGTAGCCAGCCAGAGTTCTATCAGTTTTTCTTTGTAGGTACGGGCCTTATTCTTTCGGCTCAGGCGAACCAGCTGCTGGGTGATGGTACTCCCGCCTCTGCGGCTTTCTTGGGTAAGGTTGTGCCAGAGGGCCTTGCCGATCGAGAAGGGGTTGAAACCGTCGTGTGCATAAAAGTGCTCGTCTTCAAAAAGAATGACACAGGTTTTGTAGCGGGAGGGCAGACTGTCCAGGGCCGGAAATCTCCACTGCCCGTCGTCCGCGATTCGGGCTCCCAGAAGGGTGCCTTCCCTGCTTTTGACCACGGTAGCGTAGGGGTCATTAAAGAGGGTAGACGGCAAAGAAAACCACCAAAAACCGAAGAGTAGTAGGTAAATACTGCCACTGATAATAAAAGCAATGCGGTGCCTTCTCCAAAAAGAACGCCCCCGCGCCTGAAGACGCTTAATTTTTGCCTTTACTGTACGATTTTCACCCATTGACCTTTATTCCGCGCGAGATAGTCATCATTATACATGGCTTCGGCCTGCGCTCCGGGGAGATAGTACTCACCCAAATAGGAGGCGTTCAGCTGTATGCGGAAAGTCTTGCTTTTGCGTCGTCCCAGATTGAAGTAGTAGCGAACACGGTCGTCCCGGATATCGGTATAATTTGCCGATTGCGTACCCTGTTGACCAAGGCCCGTAAAACTGGTGTTTACTACTTCCCAACCACTGGGGAAAATTTGCGTCAGCGCCAGCTGATTGACGTAGTCGTTGGAGAGATTGGTCACCTGAATTTGAGCGGTGATTTCACTTCCCTGTCGCAATTCTTTGACGTCAATTTCATTTCCGCTACCGTCAAAATAGCGAACACGCACGCGTAAATTGCGTTCGCTGCTGATTTCTCGACCAAGTGCCAATTTTCCAGACTGAGTGAGGGTTGCATACACCACATTGTCCTGCTGATTGGTCAATTTAAAGTCAACGGCATCGGCTTGCGCAAACAGCGGTCTGCTGGCCAAGGCTTGGGGTGTTTTGATGTCTTCGCTCTTGCCTCTTTGGGTCAACTGAACGGCGATGGATTTTCCGCCATTCTTCTCAACCATCTTGGTTAAGGCCAAGAGGGCATAGGCCGTTTCTTGCGTACTGTACCAGCCTTGACTAGCCAGTGAGCGAGCCAGTGCTAAGGACACTTCACGCTGACGATCGTCTTCCAAAATAACGAGCGTCTCCAAAGCCATTGCTCGGTTGCGGAAGGCAGAACCGTAGGTGTAATAATCATATCGACTAGGCACAAAGTCCAAATTAGCCGAATCCATCAGAGTCTGGGCAGCTCCTTTTTTACCAATAAGGGCATAAGCTGCAGCCAAACGCCATTTGGCGTTGTTCGAAAGCTTGGGCAACTCACGCAGTCGGTTCATGGCCGAAAGGTCTGCTTGACCCGCCAGAGCCAAGGTATACAGTCGATAGGCCTGTGCCAGGGTATTCCCCCGGTTGTCACTAGCCGACCAGGAACGCGCCGCCTTCTTTTGGTAAGAAAGCCAGTTCGAGTAAAAAGAGAGGGGCAAGGAGTACCCTTTGCTCTTGGCTTCCAGCATAAAGTGACCAGCATACGATGTTCCCCAATCATCTGCTGTGGAGCCTCCAGGCCAGTAACTCAGCCCGCCGGTAGGCGCCTGATAGGATCCCAGGCGTTTGATGGCTTTTTTGACATTGGTTTCAATATCGCGCTTGCGATCGTAGTTCAGGTCCATGATATCCGCCAGGAAGAGCTGAGGGAAGGCCGCTGAGGTCGTTTGTTCAACGCAGCCGTGCGGATAGCGAATGAGGTAATCCAATCGCCCGTTAAGGTCCATGGCCGGCAGGGTAGAGAGCTCAATGGAGGCACTTCTGGTACCCGGAGTCCCGAAGGGTTCAAAGTTGAGGTCACGACTCTCGTTGGCCGCAAGACGGTAGGTCTTTTGGGTGCGGACAACCGGATTCGGATTAAAGATGCCGACCTCGGTTTGATCCGTGGCCTTTTCGCCAGCGCCAGAAACTTCAACATCGATCACGGTGCGGTCAGTATTCGGCAGTACCTCAAAATCAAAGTTGACAATTTGGTCTCCGATTTCGGTGAACTGAATACTTTTTGAGGTCGCTCCAAGGGGCTTCAGGCCTTGGCCACCTTTTACTTTAACCTGTACGGTTTTGACTTTTTTGTCCAAGGC
>CAZLGZ010000086.1:2512-10597 GCA_964558965.1 uncultured Flavobacteriaceae bacterium | reverse complement strand
CATCAGTATTTCCATTTGGTTGGCTCAAAAAGGATGTTGTTTGTCTTATAGAGTATCCAAGTTAGGGATTGTTACAGTTAATTGTGATTTGCTTGTATTTTGCTGGCATAACAATTGTAAATAGGTAGGTATAGAAAAGTCACCCCACTGAACAAACCCTTGTATTTAGAGGGTTTAGCGGGACTCGATGCAGAGAGAGCAGGAGGGAGAAAGAAAAAGTGGGTGACAGAATGACTGATATCCGACACATGAAATATATTGATTTCGCCAATTTTGACAGTTTGAACTTCCAGGGAATCGACCAGGATGCCGAACTTATTCCACTGCTTACTCCGGAGGATGAGCAGGAGATGAATAATGAGGTAATCCCGGAGACCCTGCCTATTTTGCCCTTGCGAAATACGGTTCTCTTTCCAGGGGTAGTGATTCCGATTACTGCCGGACGGGACAAATCCATTCACCTTATTAAGGATGCCAACAACGGCAGCAAGACCATAGGAGTCGTTGCCCAGAATGACGAGTCGGTAGAAAATCCTGGGGCGGGCGATATCCATAGTTTGGGCACTGTGGCCCGTATACTGCGGGTATTGCAAATGCCTGATGGCAATACAACGGTGATTATCCAAGGGAAAAAGCGTTTCGAAATTGCCGAAATGCTGACGGAGGAGCCCTATATGACCGCCCGAGTTCAAGAAACTGCTGAGGTGCGTCCGGAACAGGGAGACCAGGAGTTTTTGGCCATTATTGATTCGATTAAGGAATTGGCACAAAAGATTATCAAGGACAATCCTAATATTCCTAGCGAAGCCACCTTTGCCATTCAGAATATTCAGAGCAACTCTTTTCTGATCAACTTTGTTTCTTCCAACCTGCCTTTAACGGTGGTGGAGAAGCAGAAGCTTCTTGAGATTTCTGATTTACAAGAAAGAGCTTTGGCGACCTTGAAGTACATGAATATGGAGTTGCAAAAACTGGAACTCAAAAACGATATTCAGTCCAAGGTTCGCCATGATATGGATCAGCAGCAGCGGGAATACTTCCTGCATCAGCAGATGAAGACCATTCAGGAGGAACTCGGTGGCTTGTCCTATGAAGAAGAGGTCGATGAGTTGAGGGAAAGAGCAGAGGGTAAAAAATGGTCGGATGCGGTCGCTGAGCACTTCGATAAGGAACTCTCCAAGATGCAACGCATGAATCCTCAGGTGGCGGAATACTCCATTCAGAGAAATTACCTCGATTTATTTTTGGAATTGCCTTGGGACGAGTTTTCTAAAGACCGCTTTGATCTGAAGAAGGCACAAAAGATCTTGGATCGGGATCACCACGGTTTGGAAGAAGTCAAGAAGCGCATCATAGAATACCTGGCGGTACTCAAGTTGCGAAACGATATGAAATCGCCCATCCTTTGTCTTTATGGACCTCCTGGAGTAGGTAAGACCTCTTTGGGTAAATCCATAGCAGAGGCTTTGGGACGAGAATATGTTCGTATGTCTTTGGGAGGATTGCGTGATGAAGCAGAAATCCGAGGTCACCGAAAGACCTATATAGGAGCAATGCCTGGTCGAATTTTACAAAGCATAAAGAAAGCGGGTACTTCCAATCCGGTTTTTATACTGGACGAAATTGACAAATTGAGCAGCAGCTACCAAGGCGATCCATCTTCGGCCCTGTTGGAAGTATTGGACCCTGAGCAAAATGCGGAGTTTTATGATAACTTCCTCGAACTGGGGTACGATCTCTCTAAAGTGATGTTTGTAGCCACCGCGAACAATTTGGGGGCGATTCAACCGGCCCTTCGGGATCGTATGGAGATCATCAATGTCAGCGGATACACCACCGAAGAAAAAGTGGAGATCGCTCGCAAGCACTTAATCCCGAAGCAGCTCAAAGAGCATGGGCTTCCCAAGAATGCCATTCGACTGGGTAAGCGTGAAATCGAGAAGGTCATTGAAGGCTATACACGCGAATCGGGAGTGCGCGGTTTGGAAAAGAAAATTGCCAAGCTCATTCGCTATATCGCGAAGTCCATCGCTATGGAGGAGGCTTACAGTCCGAAGATTACAACCGAAGATGTCGAAACTATTTTGGGGCCAGCACGGCTAGAGAGAGATAAGTACGAGAATAACGAAGTTGCCGGGGTAGTGACTGGATTGGCCTGGACCAGTGTGGGAGGCGATATCCTCTTTATAGAATCCATCCTTTCTAAAGGAAAAGGACAGCTCAGTATTACCGGGAATCTTGGGAAGGTGATGAAGGAATCAGCAACTATAGCCATGGAGTATATCAAGAGCAATGCGGAGGATTTTGGAATCGACCCGGAAGTCTTTGATCGATACAATGTACACATTCACGTTCCTGAAGGGGCAACGCCAAAAGACGGGCCGAGTGCCGGTATTACCATGTTGACCTCCTTGGTTTCTGTCTTTACCCAAAAGAGGGTGAAGAAGAACCTGGCCATGACGGGCGAAATTACCTTAAGAGGAAAGGTGTTACCCGTTGGTGGTATTAAGGAGAAAATCCTGGCGGCCAAACGTGCTAAAATCAAAGAAATCATTCTTTGCGAAGACAACCGCAAAGACATTGAAGAGATCAAGGCGGATTACCTCAAGGGCTTGCAATTTCATTACGTAACGGATATGAGTCAAGTGATTGAACTGGCCATTACCGAAAAAAAGGTGAAAGGCGCCAAGAAACTCTGATTATCTTTGGGTATGACCAAAATCAATATAGCCATTGATGGGTATTCGTCCACAGGCAAAAGCACTGTTGCTCGGCGCCTGGCAAAAGAACTGGGGTACCTGTATGTTGATACGGGTGCCATGTACAGAGCAGTGGCTCTTTTTGCTTTAAGAAATAATTTAGTTGACAAGCAAGGGACACTGAATGGTTCAGCCTTGGTCGACGCCTTACCGCAAATTAGTCTTCGGTTTGTTCCCTCCGAGAAGCCTGGGGTTTTTGAGATTGCCTTGAATGGGGAATCCGTGGAGCAGCACATTCGCAATCTGGAAGTGTCTTCTATTGTAAGTCCGGTGGCTGCAATCGGAGAAGTTCGGGAGCTTTTGGTTCGCCAACAACAGCAGATGGGGGTCGAAAAAGGAGTAGTAATGGACGGCCGCGATATCGGTACGGTGGTTTTTCCGGACGCCGAACTCAAGATTTTTATGACGGCTTCTGCCGAAAAACGGACGAGCAGACGCTTAGAAGAATTACGAGCTAAAGGGGAAGACGTAAGCTATGAAGAGGTCTACAATAATATAGTAGAAAGAGATCGCATTGATTCTTCTAGGGCTGTCGGACCTCTGAGAAAAGCGGAAGATGCTTTGGCCTACGACAATGATAACCTGACTTTGGAAGAACAGTACCAACTGATTTACCAGGAGGTGCTTCGGCGTACGGAGGTTGAAGTAAAATAAAAAAGCCGCTCATTTGAGAGCGGCTTTTTCAATTTAAAGTTCTTCTTAGAATTTAAAGGAAGCCCGTATTGCACCAACAAAAATATCTCCGTCTTCATCACCGCCCGCAACATAAAAAACTCCAGGAGCTAAAGAGATGGTTTCTGAGATTTCAAATTGGTAGAAACCTTCGAGGTAAATTCCACCATAATCTGCATCACTGTCCGCAGCCCAGGAATAACCAAGACCAAGGGAGATGTTTTGTCCTTCGGATAAGGCATCTTGGAAAATGACATTACCGAATACACGGTAAAACAATTCCGATTCGCCTCCGATGTCACTGTAGTCACTCGATGGGAATAGGTTAAATGCACCCGCAGAGATTACAAAGTCAGTTGATTCTGAGTCGGTGAGGGTATAGTGAAGGTTTCCACCAATACCAGCGCCGAAAAGATCAGAGAAGACATCATCGCCAAGGACCACGCCCCCCCAAGCACTAGCACTCAATCCTTTTTCAGCTGATTGCCCGTAGGCCGTAAGCCCGATAAACATTAGGCCGACAAATAAAATAACTTTTTTCATATTCATGTATTTTCGGTTGAATTCTTCGAATATAACAAAAAACACGGGTAAAAAATGAGAATATGAAATTCTTCAACAAAAAAGCCGCATCCATTTCTGGTGCGGCCTATTGTCTTTTCCCGCTCTTGCGGAAGGTCTTTCTTACAGGTTAGGAATAACCAATTCCTGGTCTGGATGGATCACATCAGGATTGCTCAAGATTGAAGTGTTGGCTTCAAAAATGGCCTTGTATTTCATGGGATCTCCGTAGTAGTGCTTGGCGATCAAACTCAAGGACTCGCCACTTTTAACCGTATGTCGGTGATAGACCGAGTCATCAGCAACGGTAATATTGGCTTTGATATCTCCTGGTTGTTCTCCACCAATTTCTTTGATCTTATCCCAGATCAAGTTCTTTTCATAAGGTGTTTTGGCTTCACCTTTTACCTTTAACACGCCTCCGTCTTCAGAGACATCTCCATTTTGAATTCCCAAAGATTCTCCTAAAGCCAGAACTGCTGAATATTTGTCTTTTGCACTCATCTAAATACGTTTAATGGTTAAAATTTGTTAGGAAGTTACCTATTATTCCTACAACTGAGACACCAAAAAGAGGGGGAGGTCACATCAATTCACCAGAATTTTGGTAAGCGGCAGAAAAACAGTACTTTTGCAGACCTTTTTCTAGCAAATTACAGGAAGGAAAAAGGGATGAATGATGTTAAAAGGCTTCTGTCTGTGTAGCGCATTCCTGTAGGCAGGCAGAATACAAAGTTTTTCAGCAATGGCTGAGCAAAACCCTAAAGAGGAGCAAAACACTGCAGCTCCTGAAGCTACTCCGGAAACCACCGCAGTAGAAAGCAAAGAAGTAAAAATAGAAGAACCTCAAGTAGATCCTCAAGAGTTCTTGGACAATTTCGATTGGGACAAGTACGAAGAAGGAATCGAGCGTGTTGAAGATTCAAAACTGCAAGAGTTTGAAACTCTAGTGGAAGAGAACTTCGTCGATACGGCCGATGAAGAGGTTGTAGAAGGAAAGGTGATTCACATGACGGACCGCGAGGCCATCATCGATATCAACGCTAAGTCAGAGGGAGTTATTTCTCTGAACGAATTCCGTTACAACCCGGATTTGAAAGTAGGAGACAAGGTTGAGGTATTGATCGATATCCGTGAAGACAAGACAGGTCAGTTGGTTCTTTCGCACAGAAAGGCCCGTACGATCATGGCTTGGGACCGTGTTAACGATGCCCACGACAAAGAAGAAATCGTTCAAGGTTTCGTGAAGTGTCGTACCAAGGGTGGTATGATTGTCGATGTATTTGGAATCGAGGCCTTCTTGCCAGGTTCTCAGATCGATGTCAAGCCGATCCGCGACTACGATCAGTATGTCGGAAAGAATATGGAATTCAAGGTGGTAAAGATCAACCACGAATTCAAAAACGTTGTTGTTTCTCACAAAGCCCTTATCGAGGCCGATATCGAGGAGCAAAAGAAAGAAATCATCAGCCAGCTGGAAAAAGGACAGGTTCTGGAAGGTGTGGTCAAGAACATCACTTCTTACGGGGTCTTTATCGACTTGGGAGGTGTAGATGGTTTGATCCACATTACCGACCTTTCTTGGAGCCGTATCAACCACCCGAACGAAGTGGTCGAGCTGGATCAGAAACTCAATGTCGTTATTTTGGACTTCGACGACAACAAGTCCAGAATTCAGTTGGGTCTCAAGCAGCTTGAGAAGCACCCATGGGATGCTTTGGGCGATGAGTTCAAAGTTGGAGACAAAGTCAAAGGTAAAGTTGTTGTAATCGCTGATTACGGTGCCTTTATTGAAGTAGCTGACGGTGTTGAAGGATTGATCCACGTTTCTGAGATGAGCTGGTCAACTCACTTGCGTTCCGCTCAGGATTTTGTAAAAGTTGGAGATCAGGTTGAGGCTGTTGTCTTGACGTTGGATCGCGATGAGCGCAAAATGTCTCTTGGCATCAAGCAATTGACTCCGGACCCATGGACTGATATCACGTCTAAGTACCCTGTTGGATCTCGCCACAAAGGAGTGGTTCGCAACTACACCAACTTCGGTGTATTCGTTGAGATGGAAGAGGGAATCGACGGTTTGATTTACATCTCTGATTTGTCTTGGACGAAGAAGATCAAGCACCCATCAGAATTTGTAAACGTAGGAGATGTACTTGAAGTGGAAGTTCTTGAATTGGATGTCGATGGTCGCAAGCTGAGCTTGGGTCACAAACAGACACAAGAGAACCCATGGGATAAGTACGAAGATGAGTTCGCTGAAGGAACTGTACACAAGGCAGCGATTGATGAGATCGTTGACAAAGGTGCTACGGTTAAGTTCAACGAGGACATCGTTGGATTTGTACCTTCTCGTCACATGGAAAAAGAAGACGGTAAGAAACTTGCTAAAGGAGAAGAAACTGAATTCAAGATCATTGAGTTCAACAAAGACTTCAAACGAGTTGTTGCCAGCCACACGGCTATTTTCCGTGAGCAAGAAGAACGCAATGTGAAGACGCAGCGCCGCAAAGCAGCTGCTCAGCACGAAGAGAAGAAGACAACCTTCGGAGATGCTAACGCTCAGTTGCAAGCTCTGAAAGATAAAATGGAAGCTGATTCCAAAAAGTAATCTTTCTTCGAGATAAAAGTGAAACCCTGGTTGCAATTGCAGCCGGGGTTTTTTTGTTTCTAAACGCTATTTAGAATTGCGTACTTTTGTCCAAATTTGAGAATGAGGTCTATGCGTCCGAAGCTACTCTTAAACGCCAAAGAAATCGACATTTTGCTTCATCGATTGGCTTGCCAGCTTTTGGAAAACCACTTGGATTTTAGCGAGAGTGTTTTGATCGGTTTACAGCCGAGAGGGATTTATTTAGCACAACGTCTCCAGCAGATTTTAGTCGATGAATACAAGGTAGAAAATGTGCCCTTGGGTGCCTTGGATATTACCTTTTACAGAGACGATTTTAGAAGAGGAGATAAGCCCCTTGTGGCGAACCAAACCCAAATCGATTTCTTGGTCGAAGACAAGCGTGTTGTCTTTATTGATGACGTGCTTTACACTGGCCGAAGTATCCGCGCAGCACTTACCGCTATACAGTCTTTTGGACGTCCAACAACGGTAGAATTACTCACCCTGATCGATCGCCGATTCAGCAGACATTTGCCCATCCAACCGACCTATCGAGGGAGGCAAGTCGACGCGATAAATCGCGAAAGAGTGGAGGTGAAATGGAAAGAAAAGGACGGAAAAGACGCCGTTTATGTGGTTGAATCGCAGGCGTAGACATTGTGAAAGTTATGAGTGAATTAAGCACACGTCATTTGCTGGGTATTAAAGACTTAACTGCTCAAGATATCCATCTTATTTTTGATACTGCGGACAACTTTAAGGAGGTGATTAACCGCCCGATCAAAAAAGTTCCTTCCTTACGAGACATCACCATTGCCAATATCTTTTTTGAGAACAGTACGCGAACAAAACTTTCGTTCGAGTTGGCACAAAAAAGACTCTCAGCTGACGTGATTAATTTCTCTGCTTCCCAGTCCTCTGTCAAGAAAGGAGAAACCCTCTTAGACACGGTCAACAACATCCTCTCGATGAAGGTTGACATGGTGGTCATGCGACACCCCAATCCGGGTGCGCCGCACTTCTTATCGAAGCATGTTGACGTGAGTATTGTGAATGCCGGAGATGGGGCTCACGAGCATCCGACGCAAGCACTTCTAGATACCTATTCCATTCGAGAAAAGTTCGGAAAGGTCGAGGGAAGAAAAGTGGTAATCGTCGGAGATATTTTACACTCCCGAGTCGCCTTGTCCAACATCTTTGCCTTGCAGCGATTGGGAGCCGAAGTCAAGGTATGCGGCCCTTTAAGTTTAATGCCAAAACACTTGGGTGATTTAGGAGTTGAAGTCGAGACCGATTTGCGCAAAGCTTTGGATTGGTGTGAGGTCGCCAATATGCTTCGGGTGCAGAATGAACGACTAGACCGAAGTTACTTCCCGTCCACCAGAGAATACGCTCAGCAATTTGGGCTAACGGGGGAATTGCTCCGCGAAATGGACAAGGAATTGGTGATCATGCACCCGGGACCCATTAACCGTGGGGTAG
>CAZLGZ010000086.1:0-2412 GCA_964558965.1 uncultured Flavobacteriaceae bacterium | reverse complement strand
GAAATGGACAAGGAATTGGTGATCATGCACCCGGGACCCATTAACCGTGGGGTAGAGATCAGCAGTGAAGTGGCTGATTCTGATCAAAGTATTATCTTGGATCAGGTCGAAAATGGAGTGGCAGTTCGAATGGCCGTCATCTACCTCCTGGCCTCGAAAATCAAGAAATAACGTCTATGGCTTGGGAAATTGAAGAAAGCGTTGCTCTACTCTTACCAGACTCCGCTGAATTTGCGCTGGTTCAAAGCGAACTCCAGCAGAAAAAGGAAGAATGGTCTAAAAAGCACCTGATCTTAAACTTGTTGGGTAAAGAGTGTAGTCTGGAGAACCTGGAAGCCTATGCTGAAATCATCGAAGACCACCGGCAAGCTGGCCATTCCTTTGTCTTGGTTCACGATCAATACACCTACGAGGATTTACCAGAGACCCTTCCTGTGGTGCCTACCGTGCAAGAGGCCCATGACCTAATTGAAATGGAAGATATCGAAAGAGATCTGGGATTCTAATGAGACTCACTATTCTCGGCTGTTATTCTGCTACACCGCGTACCATGACCAATCCCAGTGCACAGGTACTGGAAATGCGAGGCCATCTTTTTTTGATTGATTGTGGCGAGGGAACCCAAGTAGAGCTCCGTCGCAACAAAATCAAATTCAGCCGAATCAACCACATTTTTATTTCTCATTTGCATGGAGATCATTTTTTCGGCTTGCCTGGCCTGGTGAGTACTTTTCGTTTACTGGGAAGAGAAAATCCATTGCATATTCACGGCCCCAAAGGCATCAAGGAGGCCATAACCCTCTTGTTAAAGTTGGGGGACTCCTGGACGAACTATCCTTTGCATTTTCATGAGCTGACCTCCAAAGAGTCCGAAACTCTACTGGAGCTTCCCGAATTAGAAGTAAGCACTTTGCCCCTGGATCATCGAATATACACCAATGGTTTTCTGTTCAATGAAAAACCCAAGGAGCGGAGTCTTGATGTCGGAGCGGCTAAAGCCCGGGGAATAGACCGAGCCTACTTCCGAAAGCTCAAGCAGGGACAAAACGTTCCGGACTCCGAGGGCAAGGAAGTGGATCACCGAGAGGTTACTCTAGATCCTCCTCCGACCAAGAGCTATGCCTATTGCAGTGATACGGTCTATAATGAGGCCCTTGTGCCTCAGCTAAAGGGGGTAGATGTCTTGTATCATGAATCCACCTTTTTGAAAACAGAAGAGCATCTGTGTGAACCCACCAAGCATTCCAGTGCGCGACAGGCTGCTTTAATCGCTAAGGCGGCTGGGGTAGGGCAGCTGATTTTGGGGCATTATTCCACCCGATACAAGAGCTTAGAATTATTTCAGGAAGAGGCTTCTGAGTACTTTGAACAAACCCATTTGGCCGAAGACGGAAAGGTGTTTGACTTTTGAGTTTCCCCTCTTTTTTCGCGATCTTTATAGACAAATTGACCCATGCAAAAAGATCTCGGAAATTACCGCAAGTCTTACGAGAAAAAGGCTCTTCTTGAATCGGAAGTTGGCGATAATCCTATGGCCCTATTTCAGCAGTGGTTTCACGAAGTAGAAGCTTCTGAAAGCACCGATGAACCCAACGCCATGTCCCTTTCCACTTTAGGGGAGGATGGATTTCCGAAAACCCGGGTTGTACTACTTAAACGATTCAACGAGGAAGGCTTTGTCTTCTTTTCGAATTACCAGAGTGAAAAGGGAAAGTCCATAGCCGCGCATCCCGAGGTCTGTTTGTCTTTTTTCTGGCCTGTTTTAGAGCGACAGGTGATCATCAAGGGCAAAGCTGAGCAATTGGCTGTAAACCTCTCAGAGGGCTATTTTGAATCCCGTCCGCGTGGGAGTCAGTTAGGCGCCTGGGCATCGGATCAATCCCAAGCGGTTCCTTCACGGGAATTTCTGGAAGAAAGACTTCAGCAATTTGAAGAAGAGTACGAAGGGCAGGAGGTGCCTAAACCCCCTCATTGGGGAGGTTACCTCGTCCGGCCTGTTTCGATTGAATTTTGGCAGGGAAGACCCAACCGGCTTCACGATAGAATTCGGTTTCGTCTGGAAGAAAACTACGATTGGACGGTGGAGCGATTAGCTCCCTAAGTCTTTAATTAGCGATACGATGAAGAGATTGGTGTTTGTACGACACGGTAAATCCTCCTGGGAATACGAGGTAGGAGACAAGGACCGCCCTTTAAAAGAGAGGGGGGTACGCGACGCCTATTTGGTCGCCGACGCCTATAAACTTCATTATCCTGAGGATTGCCAGATGATCAGTAGTCCAGCGAACAGAGCCCTCCACACAGCAGTGATTTTTGGGCGTGTACTGAAATTTCCGGTGGAGCAATTGCAGATCAATAGTGCCTGTTATGATTTTTCCGGAGAAGAAGTCTTGCGACTGATCAAGCAACAAG
>CAZLGZ010000085.1:10134-10630 GCA_964558965.1 uncultured Flavobacteriaceae bacterium | reverse complement strand
CCCCTATCTATTCTTGTTCTTTCTACTCCCCCTTCAAGCCCAAGAAGACGTTTGGGCTGAACTGGAAGAACTGGCCGTAATCGAAGAAAAAGTGATGATCCCCATGCGTGATGGGGTTCGCTTGGCCACCGATATTTACCGCCCCAAGACAGACAAACCCGTCCCGGTGGTCTTCTCTCGTACTCCCTATAACTTCAATACCTGGCGCGATGGGAAGAAGACCAACCGCACCGCCCAAAGAGCCCTCCCTTGGATTAAACGGGGGTATGCTTACGTCGTTCAAAACGAACGGGGTCGTTATTTTTCGGAAGGCGAATGGGACATTCTGGGGATGCCCCTGAGCGATGGCTACGATGCCTTTACCTGGCTGGCCGATCAAAGCTGGAGTAACGGAAAGATTGGAACCATTGGTTGTTCTTCAACAGCCGAATGGCAAATGGCCGTGGCCAGCATGAACCACCCCGCCCACGCCGCCCTGATTGCTCAAGGCTATGGA
>CAZLGZ010000085.1:0-10124 GCA_964558965.1 uncultured Flavobacteriaceae bacterium | reverse complement strand
GGGGAGCACACCAAATGCTCTTTTCGGCTTGGTTGTACGGCGTAGAACACGACAAGTTCAAGCCCCGTATTCCGGCGGGTGCGAGTCAGGAAGACCTCATTCGCATCTCCCGTTTTTACGATCTGGCTCCGGAGAACCCCAGTGTGGATATGAAGGAAGCCTTGAGCCATCTGCCTTTGACGGAACTACTTTCGAATATCAACGGCAAACGCGAAATCTTTGACAAGATGATCGTACGCAAACCCAATGATCCCGAATGGTACAGCGGTGGATTATACCACGAAACCATGCCTTTTGAGAAACCCTCCTTTTGGTTTGTCTCCTGGTTTGACGTTTCGACCGGTCCGAACATTGAGCTTTTCAACCATTTAAGAAACAATTCCTCCAAAGCCGTAGCCGATAACCAATACCTGGTCATCGCTCCTACCCTGCACTGTGGCTTTACCCGCGCTACCGAAAACACCGTTGTCGGGGAACTGCCTGTAGGCGATGCCCGTTTGGACTACCAGCAGCTTTACGATGACTGGTACGATCACTGGCTCAAAGGCGAAGACGATAGCGCTTTGCGTAAAATGCCGCGGGTCCGCTACTACACTATGGGGCTGAACCAATGGCAAACCGCGGAAGAATGGCCGCCTGCAGGAACCAAGATGAAGGCTTTCTACCTCAGCAGTGCAGGTAAGGCCAATACTCGCAACGGAGATGGCACCTTGGCCAACCGACCTCCTAAACGAGATCAGGCCGATACCTTTGTCTATGACCCCATGAATCCGGTCGAGTCTTATGGCGGAAATGTCTGCTGTACAGGAAATGCAGTTAAAGGTGGATCCTACGACCAAAGCGTCATGGAGTTGAGAGACGATATTCTGGTCTACACCTCTGAGGTCCTCGAAAAAGATACCGAGGTCAGCGGCTTTATCGAAAGCGTACTCTACGTTTCTTCCGATGCCAAAGACACCGACTTCACCATCAAACTCATTGATGTACATCCCGACGGGAGCGCCTACAACCTGGACGAAACCATTCAGCGCGTACGTTACCGAGAGGGCTATGACAAAGAAGTCTTTATGGAAAAAGACAAGGTCTACAAACTGGTCATGAGTCCGATGAGCACCTCTAACCTCTTTAAAAAAGGACACCGTATTCGCATCGAAATCTCGAGCAGTAATTTTCCGCGTTTTGCACGGAACCTGAATACCGGCGGAAACAATTACGACGAAACAGAAGCCGTCATTGCGACCAACAAAATCCACCATTCCAAGACGTATCCTTCGCGGGTGATGCTGCCAATCCAGCGCTAGGATTATTAGAGAATAGAATTATTTGGTAAAAAGGCATAGGGCCAGGAAGAATCCGTATCTTGAGGGAATCACTACAAGAATCCTTATAGAATGAAAATGCGATTTATCCTGGCCTTACTAGCCTTGGCCAGCTTGGGTGTACACGCTCAAGAAAAAACCAAAGACTCAACCAAAAAGAAAAAGGCCACCAAGGAACTCCCCTTGGAGCCGACTCGTAAAGTCGAATTCACGACAAACGAAGGAACCTGGATCTCACTCGATGTCAGTCCCGATGGAAAAACCATCGTTTTTGACCTCATGGGGGATCTCTACACCCTGCCGATTGGCGGTGGAAAAGCGACGGCCCTCACCACAGGAATGGCCTACGATGTGCATCCGCGCTTTAGCCCGGACGGAAAGACCATCCTCTTTATTTCGGATAAGAGCGGAAACGACAACATCTGGACCATGGAGCTGGCCACCAAAAAGGACAAGCAGCTCACCAAAGACAAAAAGGGGAATCACTTCTCGGCCGAATGGACCGCAGACGGGGACTACATCATTGGAACCAAGGGCGGCCTGAGTATCAAGCCCCATATCTACCACAAAGATGGGGGTGCCGGTAGCAAATTGGTGGCTAAGCCCGACAACCTAAAACTCACTGACCCAGCAGTATCCCCTGATGGAAAGCTGGCCTATTTCTCTCAGCGTCGCGGAGCGTGGAACTACAATGCCCAGCTGCCTCAGTACCAGATTGGCACTTACGATATGGAAGACGGAGACCGGGCCACCATAACTTCTAAATACGGATCAGCCTTTACGCCTACCCTTTCGCCTAACGGTAAGTGGTTGGTGTACGGGACGCGTTTCGAGGACCAAACCGGCTTAATCTTGCGCGATTTAAAAAGCGGAAAAGAAGAGTGGTTGGCTTACCCCATTCAGCGGGATGAACAGGAGTCCATCGCTCCTCTCGGGGTTCTACCCGCCATGTCGTTTACGCCAGACAGCAAGGAACTCGTCGTTTCTTACGGCGGAAAAATCCACAGCATCAACATCGCCAATAAAACCTCCAGAAACATTCCTTTTGAAGTGGATGTAAAACTGGATATGGGGCCACGTTTGGAATTCAAATACCCCATTGAAGACAACAAGACGGCTTTCGCAACCCAAATTCGCGATGCCCGCCCTTCTCCGGATGGCAAAAAGCTGGCGTTTACAGCGCTGAACCGTCTGTACATCATGGATTACCCGAACGGTACTCCAAAGCGTTTGACCAAAAATGATTTTGTGGAGGCCCATCCTTCCTGGTCGCCTGACGGAAAGTACCTGGTCTTCGCTACCTGGAACAAAAACGAAGGGCACTTGTACAAGGTCAATACCACCGGACGGGCCAGACCGGAACGCCTAACACAAGAAAGCGGGCTCTACATGAACCCGGAATGGTCTTACAACAGCAAGCGCATTGCGTTTACCCGTGGAAGTTCCCAGACCTTCTCGGATATGGTCGGTCCCTTTAGCGGAAGACTGCAAGAAGACCTGGTTTGGATCAATGCTGACGGAGGTCCTGTCGTGATGATCGACAAATCCAAAGGGCGAGGCCGTCCTCATTTTAGTAAGAAAGACGACCGCATTTACCTATCGGCTGGTCGTAAATTGATCTCTATTCGCTGGGACGGAACAGATCAAAAGGAACACCTGAACCTTAAAGGAATCGTCACTTTTGGATTCGGGGATTTTATTCACGATGAGTATGGAGGACACTCCATCATTCACTTCCATGGAGGTAAGGAGCCGAGAGACCGTTCTTCCATTCCGAACGAGATTCGCATCTCCCCGGATGGTAAGTCCGCCTTGGCTAAGATCAACAACGATATTTATTCTATGTTGATCCCTAAATACGGGCAAACACCAACGCTCTCGCTTGCTAATGCAGCGAACGCAGCCTTTCCGGCCAAAAAGCTCACCACTATGGGAGGTGAATTCCCGAGCTGGTCTTCAGATAGCAAAAGAGTGCACTGGTCCTTAGGTGCCAGCCACTTCCAATACGACCTGGCCGCTTCCAAGCAATTCGCCGACAGCCTAGCGGCAGCCAAGAAAAAGGAAAAGGAGCTCGAGAAGAAAAAGGACAGTACTCAGAAGAAGGACGATAAGAAAAAGGAAAAGAAGAAAGATCCGAAATACCTGGCCAAAGAGTATGAGGTGAAGGTGCCTTACACCAAGTACGCGCCAGAAGGGGACCTCTTGCTTAAAGGAGGACGCCTGATCACCATGAAAGGCAAGGAAGTCATCGAAAACGGTGATATCTGGGTTCAGAACAACCGCATCAAAGCCATTGGGCCCAGCGGAAGTCTGTCCGTACCACGAGGTACTAAGGTGATCGATGTATCGGGCAAGACCTTGGTTCCCGGATTTGTCGATACCCACGCCCATATGTGGCCGGCCTGGGGTATTCATAAAAATCAAGTGTGGCCCTACACAGCCAACCTGGCTTACGGGGTAACCACCACCCGGGATCCACAGACCGCGACTACGGATGTGTTGACCTATGGTGATATGGTGGAAGCCGGCATGATGGACGGACCTCGTATTTACAGCACCGGTCCTGGTGTTGGGTTCTGGGGGTACAACCTGACCAGTCTAGACCACACCAAAGAGGTCTTGAAGCAATACAGCAAGTACTTCAACACCAAAACCATCAAAATGTATTTGGTGGGGAACCGTCAACACCGCCAATGGGTGGTTGAAGCTTGTCGTGAGTTGAAGCTGATGCCAACCACAGAAGGTGGCTTGGACTTCAAACTCAACATGACCCAGCTGCTCGATGGCTATCCTGGGCATGAACACGCGCTGCCGATTTATCCGCTGTACAAAGATGTGATTCAATCTGTGGCCGAGTCGAAAATGGCCGTCACTCCTACCCTTTTGGTTTCTTACGGAGGCCCTTGGGCAGAGAACTACTTCTACTCCCGTGAAGATGTTTGGGGAGACAAAAAGATCCAACACTTCACGCCTTACAGCGAGTTGGCTTCTAAATCCAGAAGAAGACCGGGTTGGTTTATGGACGAAGAGCACGTATTCCAAAAACACGCTGAATTCATCAAGGATTTGGTAGAAGCGGGTGGTTTGGCCGGAATCGGTAGTCACGGACAATTGCAAGGTCTGGGTTATCACTGGGAACTGTGGTCCGTAGCTAGTGGAGGCTTGAACAACCACGACGCGCTTCGCGTTGCGACCATTATCGGTGCGGAGGACATCGGATTGGATGGCGACCTGGGTAGTTTGGAAGACGGCAAGTTGGCCGATATCGTAATTCTCGAGAAGAACCCCCTGGATGATTTGCGCAACACCAATACAGTGGCTTACGTGATTAAGAACGGGAAGGTATACGATGCCGATACCCTGGACGAGGTTTGGCCTAAGGAGGCGAAGGCAGCCCCTTTCTCCTGGCAGACACCCAAGCCCGAAGGCTTACCGGGAATCGAAAAATAAGAATGCAAAAAGCGGGCCCTTTGAGGCCCGCTTTTTAATTATGGCTAGCGTTTAGTAGAGTTTACTTCACTTTATCTTCATTGATATTTCCAGGTTGATTGAGGTACCATCCCGCATTGGAATTTCCATTGGACATGGCCCAGGACTGGAAGAAATTGTAGGCTTTATCGATCCCAGTCTTTTCTTTCGGAATCCTTAAGCTTCCTTGAATTTGTAGAGCCCAAGGCAAACCATTCGGCGTTTTGTAATCTCCATCAGGATCTTGAGGCACACCCTCTTTGACAAATTGAGGATCACCCAGATCAGTAGGAGTTTTAAATGGTAAGTGAACCTCTCTTTCTCTTTGTTTGTTGACGATCAGGAAAGGATCAATGACAAGACTTTGGTGAACGGCTTCACTTAATGGCACACTAAAAGTGATATCCATTTGGTGTACTTGATTAATCCCTTTTTCATGATCATCAGTCAGAATGACTACGGCATCCGTTTGGTTGTTCTCTGCCCCCGTGCTCTTGAGATCAATGTAATTGTGAAAAAGTCGACTACCTGTAACCTGAGCAAGTTCCTCGTTAGGCAAACTACGGAAGCTCAGTCCATAGCCATTAGTCATACCTGCACCATCGTTGACTACTTTGTGATAGACCTCTGTTTTTACCAACTCGTTTTGTGCATTCAAATGAAATTCATAACGGTATTCCATGGCCGTGTCGTTGAAATCGTAGTCGCCTAGATACGGCCACAGATCTTCAACCATAAAGGTCATCCACCCTTCTTCGGAAGGAAAGTACTGCTTGTACGCCAAGGCGGGGTCCGTTGGAAAGGCATCCACAGCATCCCCAACACCATCTCCGTCACTATCGAGACTCTGAATATGGCTGGACCAAGACCCATAGGCCAGGTCAGTAATCGCATAGGTAATATCCGTGGACGGGTTCATCTGGGTACCCAAAGCGTATTGCCAGGTACCGGTGGTCACATCCATGGTAATTAAATTCGCCGGAATACTGTCATCAGAAATCCAGAGATTATCATCAGAATCAAAGGCTAAGCCTGTCGGGTTAAACGGTAAATCCGCATCGTGAATTTTAGTTGAGTTAAACGCATTCCCACTCATGGTCAATTCATAGATTCCAGAAGGTAGTCCTATATATAGCGTTCCATCCGCTGAAAAGGCAATATCTCCACCATCGGTATTCTCGACTCCGTTGAGCTTGTAGTTACCGGTCTGTTGAGCTGTCGAAGGATCGAGGGTTCTAATTCGGTTTCTATTCGAAAAATAGATTTCGCTCCCGTCAGGTGACATGGCCATTCGATGCCCCTCTCCTGTTCCCACATTGCCGATAAAAGTCCACTCCGCGGAAGAAACATCAAATCTTCTCATCAGTTCGAAGGGGCCTTCTTTGGCTACCGCATAAATCGCATCCTCTACCGGATTATAAGCAACACAATTGGTTCCCTCTGGAAGAATGTCCAAAAGAGTGCTTTCTCCCGTAGCGGGGTCAATTAGATACACCTCAGCCAAACCATTCACCGCAATGAGGTACATGTTTTCATCTCCTGTTTTACGCATTCCTGCATGCTTGGAAGCAAAGCTTTGTTCTGTGATGTTTACCTCACCCTGATTGACATCCACAAAGGTTCCCTGGTAGGTATTCCCTAATTTTCTTCTCACATAGACCTTTTCGATGTAAGTAGGGATGTCGCCTTCAAAATGAAGAACTCCATTTTGAGGGTTACCCGAATAGAGTTTATCCAAAAGCGCCACACCGGCAATTCCCTCCTTATCATTATTCGCTCGAACCTCTTGGTTTACTCGGCGGTACTGTTCCTGATTCAACAAGTCCACTTGATATAACGAAATAGAATATTCAGCCAGTGGGTTGTTATCCTGAATGGTCAGATCAAGGCCTTTGCTGGTGGCAAAATCAAATTCCATGGGATACTCCATGGTCAAAAAATCATCGGCTAGGTCCGCCTCAGAGGTTTCTGAGAGGTTGACATCTTGGTTGATTTCGGGAGAGCAGGAAAAGAAAAATCCCAATATCAGAACTGTGGTGAATAGTTTTTTCATGAGGTGTAGGTTTGAATAATTTGTAATATTTGAAATATCAGGGCATCCAAAAGAAGGAATGGTTCGGGCTTTAATTATCTATCGGCCAATCCCATTTGGCTTTCGACGAATGGTCATTCTACGGTTGATTGCAATGGGTTCAGGTAGAACAATTTATCTGTAAATAGGGACTTTAATCGAGCCCTCCGATCACGAAACCGATCAAAAAAACGGGCCCTTTGAGGCCCGCTTTTCATACATGGTCAATGGTTTAGTATAGACTACTTAATCTTGTCTTTATTGATATGCCCGGGCATATCCAAATACCAATCCTGGTTCGCTTGTCCGCCTGAAAGAGCCCAGGCCTGGAAGTAGTTGAACACAGCATCGATTCCTACTTTTTCACGAGGTACATAGACTGATCCTTGAATAAGCATAGCCCATGGCAATCCATTTTCGGTTTTGTAGTTCCCTTCAGCATCCTGAGGTGTCGATCCTTCATGAAAATGAGCATCTCCTAAGTCCGTTGGCATTTTAAAAGGCAGGTGCACTTCTCTTTCTCTTTGTTTGTTGACAATCAAGAAAGGATCGATTTCGAAGTTCTGGTAAACAGCAGCATCCAAAGGTGCCGTAAATACGACGGTCAATTCTTCAATCTTGTGGCCGATACGGCTGTGATCATCAGTCAGAATCAAGACCGCATCTTGTTGATTGGCCTCGGCGCCGTTACTGGCCAGATCAATGTAGTTGTGGAAAAGGCGGTTACCGCTTACCTGAGCTACTTGGTTGCTCGCAAAGTTTCTCATCGCTAATCCAAAGCCATTGGTCATCCCAGCACCATCATTCACTACTCGGAACAAGACAGTCGTTTTGACCAACTGGTTTTGAGCATTCAAAAAGTACTCGTAACGGTACTCCATGGTGGTATCGTTGAAGTCGTAGTCACCCAAATAAGGCCACAGATCTTCGACCATAAAGGTCATCCATCCATTCTTTGAAGGAATAAACTGTCGGTAGGCCAAGCTAGGGTCCTCTGGAAACTCATCGCTGTCATCAGCCACTCCGTCACCGTCGGTATCGGTCATATCAATATCAGTTGACCAGTCGCCGTAGCACAGATCAGTAATCGCAAATCCTAGGTTATTCCAAGCGGTATCCCACTCCCCGGTAGCCGGGTTCAACTGGATCAAACTAGCCGAAACTTCGCTGTCAGAAATCCACAGCATCCCGTCCTCATCCATCGCAATTCCGGTTGGCTCAAAAGGCAATTCCTCCGTATTAATTTTAGTTGCATCAAAGCTGTTTCCATTCTTTTCCAAAGCATATACTCCAGCAGAGGTAGCCATAAAGAGTTCTCCGGTCGGTGTCATCGTCATATCGCCACCTTGTCTTTCTGGCATTCCCTTAATACGGAAATTCTGGGTCAGGCGAGCATCAGTTTTAGACATTACACGAATTCGATCACCATTAGAAACATAAAGGGATGTCGCATCAGGACCCATGGTCATACGCTGAGCCTCAAGAGACCCCGCATTGCCCTCAAAAGACCATGTGCCCTCTGCGATATCAAACCTGCGCAAAATGCTGTGTGCACCGTCTTGCGCTATAGCGTAAATAGCTTGTTCTTCAGCTGAATAAGTCGTCGCATTGGTTCCTTCAGGAAGAATATCCAACAAAACGGTCTCTCCAGAAGCCGGATCGATCAAATTCAGCTCAGCCATTCCATTGATGGCGATCAAATAGGTATTGTGTCCCGTTTTGCTCGTCGACAAATTCATTCCCTTTCCAAAGGCAGAAGTATTCAGAGACAATACCCCTTCTTCCGCTCTTAAAAAGGTTCCTTGGTAGGTCTTACCCACTCGGCGGCGAACATAAATCTGGTTGGTATAGGTTGGGATATCAGCACGAATCTGCAAAACTCCATTTTGGGCAGCTCCGCTAAAGATTTCATCCAAAAGAATAATACTCTCCAGGCCATACTTTTGGTTAGACGTCTTCACCTCCTGATTGGCTAGAGCATACTGCTCAGGATTCAAAAGATCCCTGTGGTACAGATAGACATTGTAGTGCGCATCGGTATCATTATCTTGAATATCCAATGCGAATTTGGCACTGGTTTCGTAATCGAAATCTTCAGGAAAATCCACATCCGTTAACTTGGACTCGGTTTCTTCTACCTCGTTTACTTCCTCTACCATAGGCTGGTCAATACCACCAGGGGAACAAGAGAAGAAAACACTAATAATCAGTATCGTAACAAACGTCTTTTTCATGACTCGTACTTTTGGTTCTGGAATCTCAATATCTATAGAGACTACCCGACACCCCCTGAATTAGCTCCGAATTTGGATTTTGCAAAGTTGGATCGACAACGACTATCGACGAACGGTAAATTTTCTTGAAGGTTAATTCTTACAGCCCTGGCTTTTCAACCACATTTTTTGCAATTTGTAGGACGAAATCAATCATCAATCATGAAACAAATCTTGCTTTTGGGCCTTTTCTTAGGCCTTTGCTTCTCTTGCCAAAATCAAAATGAACTCACCCCAGAAAAGGTGGCCCAAATCCAAACCGAACTCCAGAAGATTTATGAAGTCGATCAGGCCTATGCGGGAATCCCTCCACAGGAATTAAGGGATCAATGGGGGCATGAAAAAGCCTGGGACATCTTTATGGAACAGCGAGATAGTGTTAGTAATATACACCAAGCGCAAGTAAAAGAGTGGTATGATACCTACGGCTACCTTGGGTTCGATCAAGTAGGCGAAGAGGCCAGCAGTAACTTTTGGATTGTCATTCAACACGCAGACAACGACCTGCCTTTTCAGCAAAAAATGCTGGAAGTCATGCAGGAAGAATTGAAAAAGAACAATGTACGACCCAGTGAGTATGCCCTGCTGGAAGACCGGGTCAATGTGGCCCTGAAAAAGAAACAGCGCTTTGGTACTCAGGTGACCTACAATGACAAAGGGCAAGCCATACCCATAAACGGCTTGGTCGATTCCCTAAACATAGAGACCCTCAGAGCAGATTACAAATTGCAGTCTTTTAAAGAGTACTACAACCAAATGACCGAGGCCCACTTCTTTATGAATAAGGAGTATTTGGCCGAAAAGGGAATTACAGAGCCTCAGCTGTACGAATAAGAAGCCTGTGCACCTATGATGCCCTACTTGTGCTCAGAAAGTAAATCTTCCGCTATAGTTTTATTCTTTTTATTTATACCAAATCTAAATTAGGTCGTATTTTTGTGTTCGATGCTTTAGCAAAAAGAACACATGAAGAAAATCGTTTTATCCCTATTG
>CAZLGZ010000084.1:0-10706 GCA_964558965.1 uncultured Flavobacteriaceae bacterium | reverse complement strand
GTTTTTATGAAATGGTTTTGCCAGGGGCAACATCGTTTTCTGCAGGCTGAACAAAGACCAGCTTTCCTTCGGCATTTTCTGTCATCAAAATCATGCCTTGGCTTTCGACTCCTCTTAACTTTCGAGGAGCCAGATTGATCAAGACAGTGACCTGTTGACCGACGATGTCTTCGGGTTTAAAGCTTTGAGCAATGCCCGAGACAATGGTTCTGGTGTCCAGTCCGGTATCGACCTTTAAGACCAATAATTTATCGGCCTTCGGCATTTTTTCTGCCTCAATAATCGTACCGACCCGCATGTCCAATTTGGTAAAATCATCAAATTGGATGGTTTCTTTTTGTTCCTCGAGATTAGTCGTAGAAGCTTCGTTCATCTTACGGGTATTTTCTAGTTTTTGAAGCTGGGCTTCAATGGTTTTGTCTTCTATTTTTTGGAAGAGCAATTGGTTTTCTTTGATCTGATTTCCGGAGGGTAGTAAGGCCTGATTCTGCTGTACCGATTCCCAATTGAAATCCGGAGAAAGATCCAGCATTGTTTTCAGCTTTTGCGCTGTAAAGGGAAGGAAAGGCTCCGAGAGCACTCCCAAAGCGGCAGCCACTTGTAGGGCTACGTAGAGGATGGTTTGGGTGCGTTCCGGATTCTCTTTGACCAACTTCCAGGGCTCTTCGTCTGCCAGGTATTTGTTTCCTAATCGAGCCAAATTCATCAGTACCTGACTCGCTTCTCTAAAGCGGTAACGGTCCAGGGAATCCATGAGTTCTGCCGGATACTTCCTGATTTCATCCAGTACTTGCTGATCGCTCTCACTCAGCTCGTTGGCAGGAGGCACGATACCCTGGTAGTATTTGTGGGTCAGAACAGTCACGCGATTGACGAAGTTGCCGTAGATGGCCACCAGTTCGTTGTTGTTGCGCGCTTGAAAATCCTTCCAGGTAAAATCGTTGTCTTTGGACTCGGGCGCATTGGCAGTCAAGGCATAACGCAAAGCGTCTTGCTGTCCTGGGAAGTCAATGAGGTACTCGTGTAACCAAACGGCCCAGTTCTTTGAAGTCGAAAGCTTTTGCCCCTCGAGATTGAGGAATTCATTGGCCGGCACATTTTTGGGTAGTACATAATCCCCGTGTGCTTTCAGCATACTCGGAAAGATGATGCAGTGAAAAACAATGTTGTCTTTCCCGATAAAGTGGACCAATTCCGTCTCTGGGTCAAGCCAGTAGGGCTTCCAGTCTTTTCCGTTTTCTTGGGCCCACTCTTTGGTCGAAGAGATGTAGCCAATGGGGGCGTCAAACCACACATAAAGTACTTTCCCTTCGGCATCCGCCAAAGGAACGGGAATACCCCAATCGAGATCGCGGGTAACAGCGCGGGGCTTTAAACCTTCTTCGATCCAGGATTTACACTGGCCGTATACATTGGGTTTCCAATCTTTTTTATGTCCTTCTAGAATCCATTCCCTCAAAAAGTCCTCGTGTTTGTCTAGGGGCAAAAACCAGTGTTTGGTTTTTTTCAAAGTGGGCTTGCTTCCGGTTAGGGTAGACTTAGGATTGATCAGTTCGGTGGCGTTCAAAGAGGATCCACAGTTTTCGCATTGGTCTCCGTAGGCCTCTTCATGACCGCACTTGGGGCAGGTTCCCGTCACAAAGCGATCGGCTAAAAACTGATTGGCCTCCTCATCAAAAAGCTGCTCTGTTGTTTCTTCAATGAATTCCTGTTTTTCGTCCAGGTTTTTAAAGAACTCAGATGCGGTTTGGTGATGTATAGGCGCGGAAGTGCGCGAATAGTGGTCGAATGAAATACCAAATTCCGCAAAGGATTCCTTAATCAGCGGATGGTATTTGTCGATGATTTCTCGTGGGCTAACGCCTTCTTTTTTCGCCTTCATCGGGATGGCTACCCCGTGTTCATCAGAACCACAGATATAAATGACATCACGCCCTAAACCTCGTAAGTAGCGTGCATAGATATCACCGGGTACATAAACCCCAGCAAGGTGGCCAATATGGATAGGCCCATTCGTGTAGGGAAGGGCGGCGGTAAGGGTATAGCGTTTTGGATGTTTGGCTGCCATGTAGTTTCTGAGTAGAATCGCGAAAAAAGCGAGATAAATTTCAGGCAAAAATACGCAATACTAGGCTTATGCCGGCCTTTGTCAGGGGTGATAAGCGGAAGGTTTCAGAAATAAAAAACCCCCGGAAGTAGTACCGATTTGGGGCGGGGAGGTACGCTTCACAGGGGTTACACAATGTAGGATGGTCCTACATAATCATTACAGACTTACTCATCTTTTGGTCTTGAACCTGAATACGGTAGATGTATTTACCGGTCGAGAGTCGGTTTTGTACCCGTTCTCTGATGTTGATTTCGATCGGTCCTTCAAATACCATTTCGTTAAAGACTGTGCCCACGTGCTGTCCAAGGATATTGAACAGCTGGATGTCTAAGTGCCCGGCAAAAGGCATCTGGACATAGATATGGGGATTTTGGTCCGAGGGGTAATAAGGTCGGTGAACCACGGTATTGCCCAACTCAGGATTCGGATCAGTACCGTCGCTGGGTGGGGTGTCGGGCAAATCTGGTGGATCATCGCTGTAAACTATATCGTCAAAGGGCTCACCGCTACAATTGAATCCAAGATCAATTCGATTGAAGTTATAGCCCAATAAGTGCTGGTCAACTTGAACTTTAGGGACGCAGAGCCATTCGTGCAGAACGGTGCCGTAGAGGTCTCTAAAATCCATGGTATACTCCAGGTTTCCTCGGCCGTTTGGTGCATCGAGATCCGGGTGGTCTCCGACGAAGGCGCTACCGTTTAATCCCGATCCGAAGAAGAGGGTTGGAGCTGCTTTTCCGTGGTCTGTTCCGTTGGATCCGTTTTCGAAAATTCGACGACCGAATTCCGAAAAAGTCATGCTGAGTACCTGACTGTCTTGTTCTGTGAAGGCCAAGTCTCGGTAAAAGGCCTCAATAGCGATGGTCAGATTAGACATCAAACGCTCGTGGGCCAGGGGTTGATTTCCGTGGGTGTCAAACCCGCCCATAGAGATCATATAGACTTTGGTTCCTAGATTTCCTTTGATCAAACGTGCTAAAAGAGCCAACTGTCGTGCAAATCCATTGTCTTGGTACTCGACCTGGTTTTGACCACGCTCATAAGCTGCATGAATTTTTCCGGAGTACTCATAGGTGGTGTTCGCCACTCCACGGAGGAATCGCAACTGGTCTCCGTACATACAACCGTCAAAGATGGCCTGGTTCAGGTCGTAAAAAGTACCTGTGGCGGCGATTTCTTCCAGTTGATCAATGTTGTTCGTTACGAAGGCGTAATTCGTCTCTTCTCCCTGGAAAACCAAGTTCGATATACTTCCGATTTGAATGGCCGCAGGGGATTCAGGAGGATTAATCAAATAATCCGGGAAACAAGCTTCAAAATGTCGTCCCATCCAACCGGTATCCAATCCGCTGAAACCCGTAGAGGTCAAATCCGTATTGGCATAGATATCAGAGCCGGTAAAGTGAGATAAACTCTGGTTTTCGTATCCGACACCGTGTACAGCTTTGAATTGACCTTCGCCCCACATGGGTTCCAAAGAATTCATATAGGTAGGGATCCCAAAATCATCCGTCAGTTTTAAGATTTTACTCTCCGGAATGTAGATGTTCGGGCGGGCATTGGCATAGGTGTCGTATTGCTCGATAGGGATGACGGTACTCAAACCGTCGTTTCCTCCATTGAGGCGAATAAGGATGAGAATGTTGTCTGTTTCGCTATCTCCTAAGGCCGACATGAGTGGGGAAGGAGCGGATGCGCTGAGCATTTGGTTGCCCAACATCATGGATCCGGAACCAGCGATTCCGAGGGCCTGTAAAAAGGAGCGGCGGCTCCAGGCTTTATGTTCTTGGTGGTGGCCTTCGTGCTCGAGGCCTTTATGGGGTTCAGAAATATGATGAGTATCACACATAGCAGTAGGATTATTTGAGTTGGAATTCAGGTTCGCGACTAAGATGCCTCATAAGGGTGTACACCATCAGGGGTGTCTCCATACTCACAGCGAGCATCCATAAACTCAATCCTCCATCGACATAATCGGGAGAGTAATAGTTTTCAGGAACATCGTCAATCTTAAAAGCATCGACGGCGTTCTGAAAATCTTGCTCAGTCAGTAGTCCTTTGGGTAGAAATTTATCGACCAATGCTCGGACGACGGTTTCTGGATTACTGGTATTGCTATCTGCGGGCCCAACAGCCTCCATAGCCAGGTCCCGAAATAGTTCGGGATTTATTTGGTAATAACGCTCCAGAAATACCTCCATAGTGAGCCAACGACCGATGATGTAGTTGGTGTTGATCCACTGGCGGTCTCTTTGCCATCCGGCTACATCCACAGGGTCGAACATGGTCTGCCCAATCAAGCGGCAAGCGTCAATCACGTTGAGGACGGTACTGTCATCATAAGGAAAATTCGTTTCCTTCATGAAGTTGAAGTACATGTCATAAGGACTTTTGATAATGACCCCGATAGCGTCATCGTCAAAGAAGTGTTGACTTTTAAGTAATTGGCTCATTACCGGTGCCAATTCAAAGTCATTGGCGATAAAGGTAGCAGCCATTCCGCTGATAATCGTTTCGGCATTGCCGTCGTCATCAGAAGAATCCGGGTGTACAAAGAACTCGTAGAGCTTGGTACAAATAAAGGTGGCTATTTCATTAGGTCTTTCTTCAAAAAGGATATCGATAACATCGTCGTATCCCCAGGTTCCGGTTCGACCCAATATTGTCTTTTCTCCAGCATCGTGGCGATCTGCTCGGTAATTCACGGGAGAACACCCCACTTCACCGCGATCGGTATATCCGGAAAGTGCTCGGGCAGTTTCAATGATATCGTCCTCGGTATAACCGTTGCCTTCACCCAAGGTAAAGAGCTCGTAAAGCTCTCGGGCGTAGTTTTCGTTCGGATTGTTTCCGTTGTTGAAAGCACCATCGAGGTAATACAGCATGGCGCTGGTCAGTCCAACCTCACTGACAAAGGTCTTGAAATTACCCAAGGCATTGCGCTGTAGGCAATTGATGTAGTAATACAAATAAGAATTACAGTTGTACACATCTCTTTCGGTAACAAAATGGTTGCTCCAAAAGAAACTCAAACGATCCAGAAGTCCATTCGACAACATCGCATTCCCGTAAGAGGTCGCAAACTCTTCTAATTGTGCGCGAAACACCGCACGTTGCAGGTCTTCATCTTCGGGATAGTCATCCACGGTCCAATCGGCCCAAAGAGGCGGCGCGATAGGTGTTGATGCCTGCGCGTCCGCAATGATTTGATCGACCAGGGCGTCTGCGCTTGAGCCTGTTCCGGCATCAATCGTCGCCTGGTTGGCACTGAAGCCAATTCTTCTGTACAAATGGGATACCTGCCTGGCCTCAAGCGGGTCAGTGTGAAGTGCCAGACTGGAAGTGTTACAATTAACAAAGAATTCCATAGACAGTAGGTTGATTAAATACGAGCATAGTTACTCTTTTAACTATGTGTTTGGGCGGTGCTGGTTTATTGCATAGCCAATTTATAGTATTAGAACGTTTTAGACGCTGAATCGCATATTTTTTCGATGAAGTGCATAAAAGGAGTAGGAAAAATCGTAATACCACAGGAATTAGGGGCGGGAGGAGAGCGGATTGCCGAGCAGTTTTTACGGCTTTTGGGCTTCACTTTTATCGGTCGCGACAAGCGTTATGGACCCTGTCAGGTGGACCTGTTGTTTCGGGACGGACAGACCTTGGTTCTTGTAGAAGTAAAAACGGCGACTGGAAGTCCTTTGGCATCAAAGAGCCAGCACCTAAAATACACCCAGCGGAATTGCCTTCGAAGAGCGGCCCGACAGTCCCTAAGGGAACACCCTTGGGCGATGGAGGTTCGATTGGATCTGTTATTCCTGCAAGTGAGCCGAACGGGCTTGGTTCTGAAGTACGAACCGGACTGTTTCTATTAAATTTTAACACTGTGTTTTTTATATAACAAGCTGTTGTTTTTTGTACTTTTACAGGATGAAAACGATCTCTTCAGCTGTTGAACACTTTATTCACCGCAAGCCCTTCTTGCAGTCTGCCTTAGCGCAGGGGATTATTAATTTGACTTCACTCAGCCGGCAGATCAAGCCCGAGATCGAGCTAGAGATGGGCAAGACCGTTCGAGACGGAGCGATCATCATGGCCCTCAAGCGACTTTCTGAAAACCTGGAATTTCGAGCGACCCACCGGATTGTAAAAGTATTGAAGGGTATTGGAGAAATCACCGTGCGCTCCTCCTTAAGTGACTACACTTTTTTGGCTTCGGAAACGATTTTGCCTTTGCAGGCGAAACTCTTGGAAGAGGTGAACAAAGAGAAAAGCGTTTTCTATACCTCTTCCCGTGGTGTAAATGAGATCAATATTGTGATCAGTAACAGTATGGATGCCAAGGTGGATGCCCTCTTCCAAGGAGAGAGACGAACCCAAAAGGCCGAGAATCTTTCCTCCGTTACCGTTAAATTGCCCTCAGAGAATGTGTCGGTTCCCGGGATCTATTACTTCATTTTTCAGCGTTTGGCCTGGGAAGGTATTACCTTGTATGAGGTCATCTCAACCACCAATGAATTCACCATTTTGGTGAGCGAAGATCAAGTCGATAAAGCCTTTACAACGATCAAGAGTCTCAAGGATCTCTAAGCAAGAATTTCGAAGAAACATCGTTACATTTAGTACGAATACGCTTCGAATTCAACGAGAACCGAAATGACGAAAAAAAGAATCCTGTTCGTACTGCTTGGGGTTATTATGGCCTATGCTGCCTACCTGCTGTACGTTTTTGTCTTATCCCCATCCAATAATCTACAGCCCCTTTACCTGATTCCCAAAGACGCCGTTTTTGTGCTCCAAAGTGATCAGCCCGTTGAAAACTGGCAAGAAATTCGAGAGAGCGACGCCTGGAAGCACCTCAACAGGAATGCCTATTTCAGTGAGATTACCGAGGGTATTCAAAAGATGGATACGGTTTTCAACAACCGTAAGAACCTCTTTGATCTCTTTGGAGATCGATCGCTATACCTGTCGATTCACATGATCTCTCAGACCGAATACGGCATTCTCTACACGGTGGATCTGAAGCGAATCGCGAAGCTGAAAATGCTGAAGACTTATCTGGAAACGATCTTAAACGACAATTTTACGCTCAGTAAAAGAGCCTATAAGGACCAGGAAATTCTGGAGGTTTTTAGTAAACAAACCGGGAATATTCTCTACCTCTCTTTTGTTCGGAATCAGATGATCGCGAGCTATACCCACACCTTGGTAGAAGCTTCTATCGATCAGTATCAATCGCCTATCCTGGGGCGTGATTTGAATTTTTTGAAAGTGAAAGGGGAGCTTGGATCCAGCGAAGACATCCACCTTTACATCCAATACGATTACCTGGATGACTACTCCCTGAGTTTTGCCACTAATCCTCCCCCGGCGATCAAGCATTTGACCGAAAACTATTTGTTTTCGGGCTTTCGTTTTGATCTCAGCGATCCAAGTACCATCAGTGCTCGAGGATTTACCAACATTACCGAAAACAACCAAACCTATTTAAAAGCGCTACAGAAATCAGGGACCGCAAAGCGGACAATCGCTTCCATTGCACCGAAGAGAACGGCAGTTTATCTCAGTTATGGGTTTGAAGATTTCCCCACCTTTTACGAGAATTTTCAAGAGCTCAAACAGGCAGATCCGGCCGTTTTTGAGCGTTACGACGAAGGGGTAAAAGACATTGAGAAATTCCTCAAGATTGATGTGGAACAAGACTTTGCCAGTTGGATCGGCAATGAAATCGGGGTTTTACAAATTCAGTCGACCATCGAAAAAGGAAAGAATGATCTGGCCCTGGTCATCAAGACCGATAGTGTTGATTTGGCCGAAAAGAAACTTGGTTTTATTCTGTCGCAGATTAAAAAGCGCACTCCGGTCAAGTTCAAGGCCATCGATTACAGGGATCACCGCATTCACTTCTTGTCCATCAAAGGGTTTTTTAAACTCTTTCTCGGGAAACTCTTTGCCGATTTTGACAAGCCCTATTACACCATTATCGATGAGTATGTGGTCTTTAGTAATCAACCCAATACACTAAAGGGAATTATCGATGCCTACGTCGAAATCGAGACCCTGGATACCTCGGAGGACTACCAAAAATTCATTACTTATTTTGAGGAGGAGTCGGCTGTTTTTGCCTATGTCAATACGCCCATACTGTACGAGAATATGTATGCTTTGGCCAATGAAGAGACTCGGGCCCAAATGCAGAAAAACAAGGACTATATCATCTGCTTTCCACAGGTAGGATTTGAGCTTTTACCGGAAGAAAATCTCTTTGAAAGCGCCTTGGTCATCAACTACCAGGATGCTTCAGAAGTCAAGAAGAAAAGTCAGTTCAGGCAACAACAGACCCGATTTGATCAACCTGCTTCAAACCCGACTGCTGCACTGACGGATGCGGTTTTCGATGTGCCGAGAATTTACCCTTCGGATCTGAACGCCAAGTCTTTTGAAAAGAAATACGCCTCCGGTAAAAGGCGATTTAAGGTGCACCTGAAGGACGGGAAAAAGCACGGCCGTTACGAGGCCTATTATCCGGATGGTACCCTCAAACTGAAAGGACGCTACCGCAAGGACAAACAAGTAGGCCTTTGGAAGTACTACAACCCCGAAGGAGAGTTGGTGCGTAAAAAGCGTTTTTAAATTACTCGATAGCGAAACGGTAGACCAGCCCTGCGCTGTGAACCAAGTGGTTGTTTCCTTGAATGGCCATCGAAAATTTGCCGGTAGAACTCAGTAGGATGGCACAGCGGTCTGAGATCCAAAAATGGGCTCCAGCAACTGTATTCAGGGTCCCCTGACTTTTTTTGTTTGCTCGAGTAAAGCCCGTGCCAATGCCCAAATAGGGGTCAAAAAATCGTCCCCAACCCAGAAAATTGTTGAAGTGAAAAGCAGCATTGACATCCATGCTCCAGTAGTTCCGGTTGTTGTCGAGTACACTTCCGTCTACAATCTTTCCTTCTGAATACACGGAATAGGCTCCTTGAACTTGAAAAGAGAGATTTTTTCCGGTACGGCGACTCAAAGCAATACGACTCGGATAAGGCAAGATTTGCCAATGATCTTCGACATTGACTGGGTCGCTGATAAAGCGACCGGAGTCATCGATAGCGAGGTAATCTACACTGATTTGCCAGTGCGTTTCTTGGACGGAATGCCACTTGGGAATTTCTACCCGCTGTCCGAAGACGAGCAGTGGCCAAAACAGGAGAAGCGAAAGGATTGTTCTGTACACAATGGATTGTATTAGGGCTATACCTAAGGAACAACTCGACCTGAAGGAGCCCTAGTGGAAACCGATGTACTGACTGGATTTTTCGCTTAAAGGGGGGCTTTTGTTCTATATGCTGATCTTTTCCTACAGCTGATTTCGTCGTATCTTTCCACAAAGCACTCAAAGTATGCGATTAATGGTGATGCTAGCGCTGCTGGCGACTCTACAGCTACAGGCACAGGACCTGGTCTTTCCTGATCGAAATCAATCCTTTCCGGAAGCCGAAACAAAGCTCAAAAAGAAGTTTGATACCCAAGCTCTGGTCAAAGCTGTTTCCTTTGCCGAGCAGAACGAATACACGGGTTCAAGGGATTTGCGTATTGCCATTCTCAAAGGTTTTGAAAGAGAGCCCTACCACCAAATTTTGGGGCCGACAAAAAAGAGAGGAGGTCCTGCAGGTATTATCCTATACAAGGGTAGATCTATTACCCAATGGGGTGATTTGAAACGAGTCGATATGACCTTCAGCGTTACCAAAAGTTTCTTGTCCACCGTCGCGGGATTGGCAGTCGATCAAGGCCTGATCAGCAGCACCTCGAACAAGGTTGGGGAGCAAATATGGGATGGTACGTTTGAAGGGCCTCACAATGCCAAGATCGAGTGGAAGCACCTTCTCCAGCAGAACTCCGCCTGGTCAGGAACCCTTTGGGGAATCAAGGACTGGGCTGACCGACCACCGCGTGAGGGCAGTACAGACGATTGGCGTTTTACCAAGCCCGTGGAGCCGGGAACGGTTATGGAGTACAACGATGTGCGAGTGAATGTGCTGGCCTATTCTCTAACCCAGGTATGGCGTAAACCCCTGCCTCAGGTGTTGAAGGAAGAACTCATGGACAAAATTGGCGCATCGACTACCTGGCGCTGGTTTGGTTACAAAGATGCCTGGACTACCATTGACGGAAGACAGATGAAATCGGTTACCGGAGGGGGACATTCCGGGGGAGGAATCTTTATCAATACGGAAGATATGGCCCGTTTTGGGATGCTCTTTTTGAACCAAGGCAAATGGAAAGATCAACAACTACTCAGTGAATCCTGGATTGCTGAAGCCCTAACCCCATCAGAACCGAACCCGAGTTATGGTTACCTCTGGTGGTTGAATAAGGAAGGAAGACGTCAGTGGAAAGGAGTTCCTGAGCACTTGTTTTATGCAGCAGGATTCGGCGGCAATTTTATTGTGGTGGATCAAAAGAATGATTTGGTCATCGTAACCCGCTGGTTGGAGCCCTCCAAAATGGGGGAGTTTATGGCGAAAGTATACGAGTCTTTACGCTAAGAACTCACAGCCTTCTCCATTTCCGGGACTAGAGGTTTCAGCCCTTTTATGGC
>CAZLGZ010000083.1:0-10864 GCA_964558965.1 uncultured Flavobacteriaceae bacterium | reverse complement strand
GTGCTGCTGCTCTAGTGCTAATGAGTGCAGAGAAAGCAGCCGAAAAAGGACTTACTCCCATTGCTAAAATTCGCGCCTATGCGGATGCAGCTCAGGAGCCCAAGTGGTTCACTACCGCTCCAGCCAAGGCCCTTCCCAAGGCTTTAGAAAAAGCGGGGGTCAGTATTGACGATATCGACTACTTCGAATTCAACGAAGCCTTTTCCGTGGTTGGTTTGGCCAACATGAAAATTCTGGGCCTCAGCGATGACAAGGTCAACATCAACGGAGGAGCTGTTTCTTTGGGCCACCCCCTCGGATGTTCCGGTGCTCGTATCGTAGTGACCTTGCTACACGTACTGCAGCAAAAAGACGCTAAACTCGGTGCTGCTGCAATTTGCAACGGTGGTGGAGGTGCTTCTGCGCTGGTTGTTGAACGAATTCAAGGATAATTGGCAGCGAGTCAGAAAGGGTATGGTCTGGCGCTGCTGAGTAGTATCCCCCTTCGGGAAAATCCTGACCCACAAGCCCCTCTACAGACACAAGTGCTGTTTGGGGAACATTTCGAAATCAAAGAAGAACGCAAGTTTTGGGTGCGCGTCAAACTCGCCGATGATGGGGAGGGCGGCTGGATGTACCGGCCCCAATATCACCCTTTAACGGAAGAGGAATACCAAAGCTGTTCCCAAAAAGGTCAACGCACCTACAGTGGGCAATTGGTGGCCCATGTGGTCTGCGAACGCAACCGCTTGACTCCCGTTCTCCTTGGATCCCGAATCGATCACCTGAAGGATTTTAAAAAGGAATTTGAAGGAGAAGGCTTGGTGCCCGAGCAGAAAAAGGAGGACCTCATCGATCTGGCCCTGCTTTACCTCAACGCCCCGGAACAAGCCGGTGGTAAATCTCCTTTTGGTATTGACGCCTCAGGTTTCACCCAAATGGTCTATAAACTTGGTGGTCACGGCATACCCCGCCAAGTCAGTGACCAAGCTAAGCTCGGAGAAGCCCTGAGTTTTATTGAAGAGAGTGAACCCGGCGACCTCGCTTTTTTCGATAACAAAGACGGAGAGATCAACCACGTAGGTATCATTCTGCCAAACAACTACCTGATCCATGTTCATGGGCAGGTACGCATTGATCGCCTGGACCATACCGGAGTCTTCAATCCCGAACTGAGGAGCTACACCCACTCCTTGAGGGTCATCAAAAAAATTCTCTAAAACAAAAAGCCCGACTCATGGAGTCGGGCTTTTTTTTCGGTTAAGAAGAAATTATTCTCCTAGTAGACCTTTGATTCGCTTGAAGTTTGCAGCGTCTCCTAAAGCACCGTAGATATTCTTCAATTGAGAAAGAATACTGGTGTTCTCTGGCTGCGTTTTCAATGCTGTTTCCAAGACAGCAGCACCTTCTTTAAAGAGGTTGTCCTTCTTCTCTTTCAACTCATCGTACTTCGCGATATCTGCTTTTTTGTAAGAAGAAGCCAGCTCATTCATCTTGTCGATCAAGTCGTTTCCTTCGTTTACGTAAGTCGTTGAAAGGTTCAAAAGAGCGTTGGTGTAGTTAGGATCGATCGCTAGCGCTTTCTTGTATGCGTCACGAGCACCTGTATAATCACCTTGCTCCATGTTGATTACTCCAATGTTGTACAACAAGTCTGGGTTGTCAGGAGCCATTGCAGAAGCTTCTGCCATCAACTCTTTGAACTTGTCTTTATCACCCATTCCGTAGTACAAGTTGGCCTTGTTCAGGATCAGGTTAACATCCTTAGGGTTCTCAGCAATCGCATCTTCGTAAGCCTTAAGAGCTTCCTCGTTCTTCCCTTGTTGTTGGTAAATCAAGGCAACATTCTTTACGATTTCAGCCTTTTTAGAAGGAGTTCTCTCGTCTTTTGGATCAGAGTGAGTTCCCGCTTTGATGTAAAGATCTCTTGTTCCTTCATCCAAAGGCTCACGTTGACCTGTTTCGTTGTTTACAGCAGTGTACTGAATTGAACTTCCGTCGTAATTAAGCTCTTTTAGCATGCTGTAGTACTCCAAAGCCATGTCGTAGTCTGGAGCATTAACCGCACTACCAGCAGCGTAGTACAAGTAAATGGTGTCCTTAGGACTCAAAGTGTACCCCAAGTACAACTTCTTGGCCGCAGCAGTAAAAGCTTTGTTCTTTTGATCATCTACAGCGCCATTCACCAAGTCAGCAACCATTTGCTGAAGCTTCAATTGGATATCAGTCGTGTACTTCTCTTTCCCCATTTGCTCTTCCAAAGAAATAGCTTTGTTGTAGGCAGTAGCGGCTTTATCAAAAAGAGCCGCGTCGTTCTTGGCCAAAGCCGCCTGAACATCACCCAACAAATAGTAGTACTGCGCCTGAACTTTAGAGTCAGCACCATCTATGGTTCCAGAAGCCCCTTCCAAAGCGGCCTTTGCTGCAGCAAAGTCTCCCTTCTTGATGGCTTTTGTCGCTGTTTTAATTTCGTCCTTCTGAGCAAAAGCTCCTAAGCTAACGCCTAGTGCAAGAACGAATAATACAAACTGTTTTTTCATCGTCGTTGAATTAAGATTAAGTGTGTTTATTTTGCAAATTTAGGATTCTTCTTGAGTATTGTTATCAAGTGCTGTGCCATCTTCGGTATCTACCTCAATATCAAGCACATCCGCATCCTCGACAGCCGAATCATCTTTCATCACCTTGGCAACAGCCGCAATAGAGTCCTTATCTTTCAGGTTAATCAGGCGAACCCCTTGAGTGGCCCGTCCCATCACGCGGAGATCCTCCACGCCCATTCGGATGGCGATCCCTGACTTGTTGATAATCATCAAATCATCGGAGTCGCTAACGCTCTTAATCGCAACCAAGCCACCGGTCTTGTCTGTAATCGAAATGGTCTTTACTCCTTTTCCACCACGGTTGGTGATTCGGTAATCGTCGATGGAAGAACGCTTACCATAGCCGTTTTCTGATACGACCAGGATATCTTCTTCCATATTGTGGATCGAAACCATGCCCACCACTTCATCTTTGTCGTCCGCGAGGGTGATACCTCTCACCCCAGAAGCGTTACGACCCATCGGACGGGTCTTACCTTCTTCAAAGCGGATCGCCTTCCCGGATTTCAATCCCAGTAAAATCTGACTGGTTCCGGTGGTCAGCTTGGCCTCGAGCAGTTCATCACCATCGCGCACCGTGATCGCATTGATCCCGTTTTGACGCGGACGGCTGTACTGTTCCAGTGAGGTCTTCTTCACCACCCCTTTCTTGGTTGCCATGATCACGTAATGGCTGTTGACGTATTCCTCGTCTTTGAGGTCACGGGTACAGATAAAGGCCTTCACATTATCGTCATTTTCGATATTGATCAGGTTCTGAATCGCACGCCCCTTCGAGGTACGACTGCCCTCTGGGATTTCGTAAACCCTCATCCAGAAACACTTTCCTTTTTCGGTAAAGAAAAGCATGTATTGGTGGTTGGTACTGACAAACAAGTGCTCCAAAAAGTCTTCGTTTCGGGTAGATGAGGCTTTCTGCCCCACCCCTCCACGATTTTGGGTCTTGTATTCATTTAATGAGGTACGCTTGATGTAGCCAGCATGCGAAATGGTAATCACCACTTGCTCATCCGGAATCATATCCTCAATGCTGAGACTTCCTCCGGCCAGGTTGATTTCTGAACGACGCTCATCTCCGTATTTGTCTTTGATCTCCAGGAGTTCGTCCTTGATGATCTGCATTCTGCGATCGCGGTTGTCCAAAATATCTTTCAGGTCAGCGATCAACTTGGTGAGCTCGTCGTACTCCTCGCGAAGTTTGTCTTGCTCCAGTCCTGTCAATTGACGCAGTCGCATTTCGACAATCGCCTTGGCTTGGATTTCGGTCAGTTTAAACTTGTCCATCAATCCCTGACGCGCGGCTTCCACATTCTCGGAAGCACGAATCAAAGCAATCACCTCATCGATATTATCTGAGGCAATAATCAGCCCTTCCAAAATATGAGCACGCTCTTCCGCCTTGCGCAATTCGAATTTGGTACGGCGAACAACAACCTCGTGGCGGTGATCCACAAAGTGCAGGATCATTTGCTTGAGGTTAAGCAGCTGCGGACGCCCTTTAACCAGTGCAATATTGTTTACACTAAAAGAGGTCTGTAGTGCCGTGTATTTATAAAGCATGTTCAGGACGATGTTCGGAATAGCATCCCGCTTGAGTCCATAAACAATGCGCATTCCTTTTCTGTCCGATTCGTCTCGGATAAATGAAATGCCTTCAATCTTTTTGTCTCCTACCAGATCAGCCGTCTTTTTGATCATATCGGCTTTGTTCACCTGGTAAGGGATTTCGGTAACCACAATAGCCTCTTTCCCCTGAACTTCCTCGAAGCTGGCCTTGGCACGCATGACAATTCGTCCGCGACCTGTCTCGAAGGCATCTTTTACACCATCGTAACCGTAGATGATTCCTCCGGTTGGAAAATCGGGTGCCTTGATGTATTGCATCAATTCACTGATCTCAATCTCGGGGTTATCGATATAGGCCACTGTGCCATCCACCACTTCCGAAAGGTTGTGGGGAGGCATATTGGTCGCCATACCCACCGCAATACCCGCTGACCCATTCACCAAGAGGTTCGGTACACGCGCAGGAAGTACGGTTGGTTCTTTTAAGGTATCGTCAAAGTTGAGGCTGTGATCAACCGTGTCCTTGTCAATATCGGCCAACATCTCATCAGCGATCTTCCGCATACGGGCTTCCGTATAACGCATCGCTGCCGGGCTATCGCCATCAATAGATCCGAAGTTACCCTGTCCGTCGACCAGCATATAGCGTAAACTCCACTCCTGGGCCATACGTACCATGGTGTCGTAAACCGAGGTATCACCGTGCGGGTGGTACTTACCGAGTACCTCCCCCACAATTCTCGCCGACTTCTTGTGGGCGCTGGTGGACCTTACACCCAATTCATGCATTCCATAAAGTACACGACGGTGTACGGGTTTTAATCCATCCCGTACGTCTGGGAGAGCCCGCGATACAATAACTGACATCGAATAATCGATGTAGGCGGACTTCATTTCATCCTCAATGTTGATGGGGATCAACTTTTCTCCTTCTGCCATAAATTGCTTGAAAATTTGTGATCAAAAAATCAAGCCAATATACGCAAAATGGGGCCTTAAGCAGGAATGGAGTCATTCTTTATTAAAAGATTTATCAACAGCAGTTCCTACGTCAAAACGGCAGTTTTTGCTTCACTCTGTGTAAGAATTCTCCCTTTTTTCGTCTAAATCCTTGTCTTTATCGAGAATGGGTACGGTTATTGAACTCCGTAGCCATAGTTTTATTAATTTTAGTTGCTGAAAAGAAAATTTATGGATGATAATTTTTCACCTAGGGTAAAAGACGTCATTGCGTACAGCAAGGAGGAGGCGCTCAGGTTGGGTCACGATTTTATCGGGACGGAACACCTGATGCTCGGTTTGCTGCGTGACGGGAACGGCAAGGCCATCAACATCCTGGATGCCCTTGATGTGGATTTGGATCACTTGAGAAGAAAGGTGGAAATCCTCAGTCCGGCCAATCCCAACCCGGGCAACATACAAAAAGACAAGAAGAACCTGCACCTGACGCGTCAGGCAGAGCGCGCACTAAAAACGACTTTCTTAGAGGCGAAGCTCTTCCAGAGTTCTTCTATCAATACAGCGCACCTGTTGCTGTGTATTTTGCGCAATGAAAATGACCCGACGACCAAATTGCTGCACAAGCTAAAGGTCGATTACGATAATGTAAAAGAACAATTCAAGTCGATGATCACCAGTGACGACGACTACATGGACGATACACCCTCTGCCGAAGGCTCTTTTCCGAGCGATCCGGACGAAGGGGCAGAATCTCGCGAAGGAACCTTTGGATCTAGCGGAAGCCAAAAAGGCAAAGGCAAGTCCAAGACACCCGTTCTCGATAACTTTGGGCGCGACCTGACCCGTCTGGCGGAAGAAGAAAAGCTGGATCCGGTTGTAGGCCGTGAAAAAGAAATCGAGCGTGTTTCTCAGATTCTTTCTCGTCGTAAAAAGAACAACCCCTTATTGATCGGGGAACCCGGTGTGGGTAAGAGTGCCATCGCTGAAGGCTTGGCCCTGCGCATCATCAACAAAAAGGTATCTCGTATTCTTTACAACAAGCGCGTTGTAACCTTGGATTTGGCTTCCCTAGTAGCGGGAACCAAGTACCGTGGGCAGTTCGAAGAGCGGATGAAAGCCGTGATGAACGAACTGGAGAAGAACGACGACATTATTCTGTTCATTGACGAAATCCACACCATCGTTGGTGCAGGTGGAGCTACAGGAAGCCTCGACGCCTCCAATATGTTTAAACCGGCACTTGCCCGGGGCGAAATTCAATGTATTGGTGCCACCACTTTGGACGAGTACCGTCAGTACATCGAAAAGGATGGGGCATTGGAACGTCGTTTCCAAAAGGTCATGGTCGAGCCAACTTCGGTTGAAGAGACCATCGAAATCCTGATGAACATCAAAGAAAAGTACGAAGACCACCACAACGTGACTTACACGGAGGATGCGGTCGTAGCCTGTGTCAAATTGACCAACCGCTACATGACAGATCGCTTCTTACCGGACAAGGCGATTGATGCTTTGGACGAAGCCGGATCACGAGTGCACATTGTCAATATGGATGTGCCTCAGCAGATCTTGGAGTTGGAATCCCAATTGGAGGCCACCCGCGATCTAAAATCCAGCGTGGTGAAAAAACAGAAATACGAAGAAGCGGCGAAATTGCGCGACGACGAAAAGCGCCTCGAGAAGGAGCTGGCTACCGCTCAAGAGCAGTGGGAAGAAGAAAGTCGTCTGCACCGCGAAACCGTTTCTGCTGAAAACGTGGCCGATGTGGTCTCGATGATGAGCGGAATTCCGGTGAACCGAATCGCCCAGACCGAAAGCAACAAGCTCGCCGAACTCCCGGCCTTGATTAAAGATCACGTGATCGGACAAGACGAGGCTGTTGTTAAAGTCGCCAAAGCGATTCAGCGTAATCGCGCCGGTCTTAAAGAACCGAATAAGCCTATTGGATCCTTTATCTTCCTCGGACAAACCGGTGTTGGTAAAACCCAATTGGCCAAAGTATTGGCTCGAGAGCTCTTCGATTCAGAAGACGCCCTGATTCGCATCGATATGAGCGAATACATGGAGAAGTTTGCCATCTCTCGATTAGTGGGAGCACCTCCGGGATACGTCGGATACGAAGAAGGTGGTCAGCTGACCGAAAAGGTGCGTCGCAAGCCTTACTCTGTTATCTTATTGGACGAGGTCGAGAAGGCCCACCCGGATGTTTTCAACATGCTTCTGCAAGTCTTGGACGATGGGTACCTGACCGACAGCTTGGGTCGTAAAATCGATTTCCGCAACACCATTATCATCATGACTTCCAATATTGGAGCCCGTCAATTGAAGGATTTTGGTCAGGGAGTTGGATTTGGAACCACCGCGAAGAAAGCTCAGGCCGAATCTCACCAGAAGAGTGTGATCGAAAACGCTTTGAAAAAAGCGTTTGCACCTGAATTCCTCAACCGAATAGATGACGTGATTGTTTTCAACAGTTTGGAGAAAGAACACATTTTCGAAATCATCGAAATCGAACTCGCCAAGCTATTCAAGCGCATCAAAGAGATTGGATACAACCTGGTCCTATCGGATACTGCACGGGATTATATCGCCGAAAAAGGCTTTGATAAACAATACGGTGCCCGTCCACTGAAGAGAGCTATTCAGAAGTACATTGAAGACGCTCTTGCCGAGGAAATTGTGAATGCCAACCTGGAAGAGGGTGACAGCATTTTCATGGACCTGGATGAAGAAAAACAAGAACTGACGGTTCGGATTGAGAAAGCCGAGAAATCGAAGCAGGAATAGCCTGAACCTCAGAGATAATGCAGAAAGGGAAGCCGTTGGTTTCCCTTTTTTTTGTGCGCTGCAACAAGGATCAGGCCAAAAGCTGACATTTGTCATACATACGATAAACGTGCAGATAATCTAGTTTTTTTCACCCACCCCCTCCACTCTCCTACTTTCGTCTCAGGACACTATAGATATGGGAAAAAACCTGGGATACCACTTAAAAAGCCCGGTCATTAAAGAATACATCTTGGACATCGGGACCATTATGGTCTATGAAGATTTCATGGTGGCTATGTTTAATGAAGGCACTACACTGACGCTGGAAAGAGCGTATCAAATCATCGGCATTTCAGAGATCCACTATCGCAACAAACCCTTTGGCTATATCAGTTACCGCAAGCATTCTTATGCTATTGATCCCATTATCTACACCTACTTGCGAGAACTCGATAATTTAATTGCCTTCGCGGTTGTGACGAAGAAGGAGATCGATATGCACAACTTCAAAATCGAGAAGATGTTCTACAAGAATATGATGGAAATCTTTATCGAATTTGACAATGCGGCTCAATGGACCCGTCGCCGGGTCAAGCGCATGCGCAACAAAAAGGCCATTAGTTAGCCCTCTTGTTGACCTTCTGCAGGGGCTGGTGGTTGAAGCCACTGGCGAAAAGCAACCCCTAAATACTGAATCAAATGACTGGCACGCAAGGCTTCATAGCCCATATCGCGTACCGCCAGGTCACCCGATAAGCCGTGGAGGAAAACGCCCACCAAGGCCGCGTCTAAGGGTGAATAGCCTTGTGCGATCAATCCCGCGACGATTCCAGCCAGAACGTCTCCGCTACCTGCTGTAGCCATCCCTGGATTTCCTGAACTATTGAAATAGCCCAATTCGCGATAAAGGGTTAAGGTATTGGCTCCTTTAATCACCAATACACAGTCGTATTGCTTAACAAAGGCTCTGGCCTTTTCTAATTTGTCAAAATCATCAGTCCACTCCCCAATTAAGGTCTTGAGCTCACCCGGGTGTGGTAAGAGTACTGTTGAGGGAGGCAAGAGATCAAGCAGTTCCCGGTTCTGCCCTAAAATATTGAGCCCGTCTGCATCGATAACCAAAGGCATTTGGGGCTTTTCTTCCAGGAAGGTGGTAAAAGCTTTGACCGTAGCAGCAGCGGTCCCCATCCCCATCCCAAGGGCTACCACCTGGGGTTCGATACTTAGGGCAAAAGATTCCAAGGCATCCTTGCCTTTATCAACCTCGACCATCGCTTCAGGCAAGCCGACTTGCAGTGGTAAGAGTCCGCTTTGCGGAGTACGTGCAGTCACCTTTCCAGCTCCCGCCGTCAATACCGCCTCAGAAGCCAATCGGACGGCTCCGATTTTCCCGGTACTGCCACCGAGTACAGCGACATGGCCCATCTGCCCTTTGTGAGCAAATCGCCCTCGGCCGCGATAGGCTGGTTTTAAGAGGTCACCGTATATCCAGTGAAACTCCGCAGGGGTTTCGGCCACTACCGCTGGATCCAGACCGATGTCCAGTACTTCCCAGCCGTGTACAAATGAGGCCGTTTCTGGCAAGAAGAAGGGCAGCTTCGGGAATTGAAAACTCAAGACCACTTCTGCTTCTACAGACTGCCCAGCTTCGGTATGGCGGTCCAAAAAGAGTCCCGAGGCAATGTCGAGGGAGACCACAAAACTCGGAGCGGCATTGATGTATTGAAAGAGTTCCAAAATCCACGGATCCGGCACCCGGTTCAGTCCTATACCAAAGATGGCATCCACCACAATGTGCTGCTGCCCCAATTCAGGCCTAGGACCCTTTTCTTCCAGAAGTTCCGGCCAGCACTTTCGCTCGCGAAGTCGCTCCAGATTTTGCAAAAATTCAGGCGATCGTTCTTTGCGAACCTGCACCATATACACCTCGACATGGTAACCGTGCTCAATCAAGTGACGAGCCAGGGCCAATCCGTCCCCGCCATTGTTGCCTGTTCCGGCTAGTACCACAATGGGCGTAGGGCTTCCCTGCAATCGGCTGTGGATGTAGTTGAAGGACGCCTCAGCGGCTCTTTCCATCAATTCACCTGCTTCTAAGCCTTGACGCTCAATGGTCAACCGATCGGCATTATATATCTGATCGCGCGAAAAAATCTTCATTTCTCAAAAATTAGGGGTCTAAAATCCCAATACAGCAAAAATAATTGGGGGATTAGGTCAGGGTGTCAAAAGTAGTACATTTACTTCTTGTTCAATTTTTAAATACAGCCAGAAACAAGCGTTTACCACTCATGAAAGTCCTAAAATTCGGCGGTACTTCCGTTGCCAATGCCGACGCCATCTCCCAACTCAAAAACATTGTTGCCTCCCTGAATTCGACCGAGCTGATTATTGTGGTTTCGGCCTTGGGCGGGGTGACCGATCGATTGGAAGAAGCTCTAGCCCTCGCTTCGACCAAGCAAGAAGGCTATAAGGATATTTTCGCCGCTCTGGAGGAGCGCCACATTGAGTTGACCCGCCAGCTGTATCCAGTCAAGGAACAAGGGGGTGTTTTAGCGCGTCTGAAAGGGGAATTCAACACCCTGGAAACCCTTTTAGAAGGCTCCTATTTAATCGGAGAGGAGACTCCTCGCCTACGTGATCTGGTCATGGGGTACGGAGAATTGCTTTCTTCTGAACTCATCGCTGGCTATTTGGTCAGTCAGGGACTCAAAGCGCAGTGGGCCGATAGCCGTAAACTCATCAAAACGGATGATCAGTTCGGACGTGCCCGTGTAAATAAAAAAGAAACCTACGCCAACCTACAAGCTTTTGCCCAAGAGCAAAAAGGCCACATCCTGCTTGCCCCGGGCTTCATCGCTTCCTGCGACCGTGGAGACACCACAACCCTCGGGCGTGGAGGATCGGATTATACTGCCGCCCTATGGGCTGCTGCGGTCGGGGCCGAAGAATTACAAATTTGGACGGATGTGAGCGGTATGTACACC
>CAZLGZ010000082.1:9697-10935 GCA_964558965.1 uncultured Flavobacteriaceae bacterium | reverse complement strand
CGAACCCAAGTTTATCTTAAGATCCAGCGCTGCCTTTCGCCTACAACTACAATGAGACTAAAACGGTGGATGCAGTGGGGCCTGCTCTTTGGAGCAGTGGTTGGGGTATACGGACAGACCAAACCCTTGTTGTACGATTTTACGGAATTGCCTCAGGCGATGCTGCAGAATCCCGGTACAGATTCCCCTATACGCTGGCATGTAGGCGTACCCTTGCTTTCGTCTTTTAGCCTTCAGGCGGGTATCAGTGGTTTTTCGGCGGCGGATTTATTTGCCAACGATGGGGTGGATTTTACCACCAAGGTCGGGAACCTGGTCCGGGATGATTTGAATCAGCGCGATCGTATAGCCTTCGAAAGTCAAATTGAACTGATCAGTTTGGGCTTTCAGCACAAGTTGGACCCTTCCATTTATTACAGTTTTGGAGCCTATGCTGATTTTCAGTTCATCAACTATTGGCCGAGTGATTTAGCTCGACTGGCCTTTGATGGCAATGGAGGAGCTTTGGACCGGCGATTTGATTTGGAAGACCTAAAAATACGAGCCGATGGCGTTATCGTCTTTCATGCGGGAATCAGTAAAAAAATTAGTCGAAAGTGGAGAGTTGGTGCCCGAGCCAAACTCTATTCCAGTATTTTTCAATTGCAGTCCACCAACAACAGCGGTTACTTTGTAACGACCCAGGGGCAAAACAACCTGCTGCGCAATACCCTGGTGGCCGATATGCAGGTACAGACTTCTGGTCTTCAAGAAATACGATCCATTTTCCAGGATGGAGTAGTTAGTAACAACACCCAAAGACTACAGCAATTGCTTCTTCGTCGAGCCCTGCTAGGAGGTGACTTGGGAATAGGAGCTGATTTTGGGTTTACCTTCTTTCAAACACCGGAATGGCGTTGGACGGGTAGTGTAACGGATTTAGGCTTTATCTATCATAGCAAAGATGTTTTGAACTATACCCTAAACGGAGCCGTTTCGAATGAAGGGGTACAGTTTATACTTCCTGACGCCCTTTTGACTCCTGGGGATCCCTGGCAGAACCTAATTGACGAAATCGATCAGTTGATACCATTCGAAGAAAACAACGCCTCGTATATCAGTATGAGGCCTACCCGGGTAAATCTTCAGGTCCGACGTAATTGGGGGCAACCGCGGGATAAAGTCAATTCAGAAAATTGCTATTGTGGGGCCGAAGCCTTCGAAAACCGTGCAGATTATGGCTATGTGAATAGCTATGG
>CAZLGZ010000082.1:0-9597 GCA_964558965.1 uncultured Flavobacteriaceae bacterium | reverse complement strand
AGCGCCGATAAGTAGAGATCTGATCATAATAGATGTTCTTTATTGGTTAAGAAACAATCACGAGGAAAAAGTTACATCCACGGGTCAAAAAAGTGGTTTTTTTCCGGTATAATTGTTGATATTCTCTACATATGAAAAGAATAGCACCTCTTTTAGCGCTCTTGTTTTGCGGGCAAATCCTGGCACAGGCAGAATTAAACGATTACAAGTACTTCATTGTTCCCAAACAATTTAAAGTGCTAAAAAAGCCCAACGAATTTAAGACCAGTACCTTGGTCAAGTACCTCTTGGTACAGAATGGGATGGAGGGCGTATACGAAGACGCTCAACCCGCAGAGTTGATCATGAATCCTTGTATGGCTGTACAAGTGGAACTGATCGATGAGAAGAAGTTTTTAAACACCCAGTTGTCTCTGCAGTTTTTGGACTGCAACAAAAAGGAGATCTACCGAACCCCGCTGAGAAAGAGTTCAAAGAAAGATTTTATTGAAGCTTATGACGATGCCATTCGTAAGACTTTTTCGCCAGTAGCGGCCATGACCTATGCCTACAGAGGTCCTCAGGCGCCTGCAGTGGCCGAAGCGGTTGAAGAAGTGCCAAAAGCTCCTGAACAGCCTGAGCAGCCTCCAGTCGTTCAAAAACCAAGTGAAGCAAGCACAACACCTCCACCACCTCCACCACCACCGCAAAAGAAACTTCGTGCAAACTTCAAAGACGATGTGGTTCGGTTGCCTGAAGCCGAGTTAGTTGCCATCAAAGAAGGAGATGCCTACAAAGTGCTGAACGAGAAACAAGAGGTTGTTTTTTACCTATCAGCTACGATAAAACCTGATGTGTATTTGATGCAGCGATCCGAGCAACGCGGCTTGGTTTTTAAAAGCAAAGGCAAGTGGTTTATGGAACGCCTAATGGATTCCGGTAAGCACAAAGTGGAGTGGATTGAGATCAGTTTTCAGAACTGATATTTCTGCTTCCATTTTTGGACTAATTCTTTTTTAAGCTGTTGCTCTCTGGGGTTGTCTCCCATCGAAATCAGATTCTTTCCCTGGAGTTCGTCTGGTAAGAATTCTTGTTCTACAAAGTTTCCGGGATGATCATGAGCGTAAAGGTATTCCGCGCCGTAACCCAATTCTTCCATGAGAGCAGTAGGCGCATTGCGCAGATGCATGGGGACCTCGAGGTTGCCCGTTTCTTTCACGACTTGTTGGGCCTGATTGATGGCCATATAGCTTGCATTGCTCTTGGGAGAGCTAGCGAGGTAAATAGTGGCTTGGCTCAGCAGAATACGCGATTCCGGCCAACCGACTACACTCACCGCCTGAAAGGTGTTGTTGGCGAGCAGTAAAGCGTTGGGATTGGCATTTCCGATGTCTTCCGAGGCTAAAATTAAAAGGCGTCGTGCGATGAACTTGACATCCTCTCCTCCTTCAATCATCCGGGCCAACCAATACACGGCGGCATTGGGATCACTACCGCGAATGGATTTAATAAAGGCCGAAATGATATCGTAATGCTGTTCGCCATCCTTGTCGTAGCGCATGCCCTGTTCCTGTACCAGTTGGTTGACCTTATCATTGGTAATGACCACCGGTTTTTCTTTGGAGGCCAAAACCACCCATTCCAATAGATTCAGCAGTTTACGCCCGTCTCCGCCCGAAAAACGCATGAGGGCTTCGGTTTCTTTGAGTTGGGTTTTCTTTTCCTGTAAAAGCTCGTCCAGGGCAATGGCTCTTTCTAAGACCGCACTGAGCTGCTCCTTTTGGAGGGCCTTGATCACAAAGACTTGGCAGCGAGACAGGAGAGCAGGAATAACTTCAAAACTGGGATTCTCTGTCGTGGCCCCAATTAAAGTGACCCAGCCTTTTTCGACTGCTCCGAGCAAGGAATCCTGCTGGGATTTACTGAAGCGGTGAATCTCGTCAATAAAGAGGATGGGGTTTTTGGGCCCAAATAAGCCCGAGTTTCGCTTCGCCCGTTCAATGACTTCACGTACCTCTTTTACTCCTGAATTGATGGCACTCAAGGTGTAAAAAGGGCGGTCGCTGCCTTCTGCTAAAAGCAAGGCTAAGGTGGTTTTACCCGTTCCCGGAGGTCCCCAGAGGATCATGGAACTGATGGCCCCGTGGTCGATTTGAGCGCGAAGCGGACCGCCTGGACCGACCAGGTGTTCCTGTCCGACATAATCGTCCAAAGTTTTAGGGCGTACGCGTTCCGCTAGGGGTTGACTCATGAGGCAGCTTTAGGAGTGGAAATTTTCCAGTCCCTAAAATTACCCATTCTGGGGTGACTACAAAGTCTTCGGAATTAATTATTAATCTGCTCCCAGTTCGTACCGTCGCTTTGAAGTATGACGATATCGCGGTTGCCAATTGAGGTGGAGGAAGAGCTGTTCGCGTTGATATAGGTACTAATACTGATGGTATTGGTCGTTTTGTTTTTCAGAACATAAATACGACCCGTACAGCTCGAGGCACTCGGCAAAGTAATGCTGTGGTTCCCGGTGATCAGAATGGTGTAGTGATCTTCGGTTAGGGTCAGGTTACCAGAGGTTGAAGCGATGGACTTCGAAACGGAACCATTCACCTGAAGGGTGGAATTCGCAATATTAAAACTCGAGGAAGAATCGTCGTATTCGCTGTCTACCGGAACTTGTTGGGGGTTGATATTGATTCCAAAACGAGGCTTGGCACTGGCTGAGTTACTGGATCCCTGTACCCGAAAAAGTTCGGTATGGAACTGCCCGGAGCGGTAGTCGTAGCGTTTAAAGATAATCGGTTCAGCCCCATCGTCTCCAATGATAAATTCTAGTCGGCCGTCATTGCTTGGGCCACCTGAACCTATTTCAAAAAGATCGGTTCCTCCGGTACTACCCTTTAATCGAAAACTTCCGTTGGAGGTTGTAAAGAACATGGGTTTGTAAAAAGAGGCTCCTGCAGAGGCGAATTGTAAAGCGGCAACACTTCCGTTTCCATTGAGGTATACCAGAGGTTGGTCGTTGTCGGTATAATCAGGATAACCCTGAGTTAGCCCAAGCGTTTGTCTTCGACCAAAACGAAGCAAAGGCCAATTGTTAGACCGTACCTCCATGGCGACATCGTCCGTATGCCCCAGAAAGTTGGAACTACTCAAACCGACATTTCCGTCGACCGTCCAGTTGTCATTTCCGGAAGACATCCATACCGTTCCATTAAAAACATAGAGTTTCTGGGTTTCGTCATTGTAAGCAATAGATCCTTCCGTGGCATCAGTCACGGCATTCATGTTGGCCAAACTACTGAATCGAGGAATCCCCATAACGGCGGCCGCATCAATTTGCGCCAGAACAAAATAAGGAAGAAGGCAGGTGAGAAAAAAGAGGCCCAGTTTTTTCATTCGATTCATTCTTTAGTATCCAACAAGCTGGAAATCAATGTTGTGATTTAATGGTGGAAAGATATTGGAAAACAAATCTGAAGTTCAATATTTGTTGTGAAAGCCTCTTTTCGTAAGGGGAAAGGAGGGTATTCCGACAATTTGACGGCCATCCTCACGTTGGTCTATCAATTGCATTAGGCAAGGCATGTCTTTAAAACCCACTTCCATAAATACGACTTATCCCGATGCCAGTCGCTGGTTGTTGATACCGTTTTTTGCGGTCTTAACTATTTGGGTGGTTTACTACCTGGAAATCAGTTGGGGAGTAAACTTCAATACCCGCGGGATCTACCCGCAGCGTTTAAGTGGACTACAAGGAGTCCTGTTTAGTCCTTTTATTCACGGGTCACTGGATCACTTGTACAACAACAGTTTTCCTCTTTTGATCTTACTGGCAGCCTTGATCTATTTTTTTCCGAAACAAGCCTGGCAGGTGGTTTTATGGGGTATTCTTTGCTCGGGATTACTCACCTGGCTGATCGGTCGGCCTTCCTATCATATTGGAGCGAGTGGCTTAATCTATGTACTGGCCAGTTTTATCTTCTTCAAAGGGATTCGTAGTGGGCATTACCGCTGGGTCGCCCTCTCTTTGGGGGTGGTCTTCGTCTACGGCAGTATGCTCTGGTATGTGTTACCGGTCAAGGAAGGGATTTCTTGGGAAGGTCACTTATCGGGGCTTTTAAGTGGCTTGGCCTTGAGTTGGATCTTACCCAATCGCATGCCTAGTGCGCCCAAATACGCTTGGGAATCAGAGAACTACAAGGAAGAAGAAGATGCTTTTATGCGCCATTTTGATGCAGACGGGAACTTTATTGAGCAGCTGCCGGAGGAGCAAACAGACGCTGACGAATAACTTCGTACAGAGCGATCCCACAGGCCACCGATACATTGAGCGACTCAATCTTCCCTAAAAGAGGTAAGGAGCCTCTGGCATCCGTCAATTTGAGGAGTGAAGGATGAATGCCCTTTTCTTCCGATCCCATCAATAAAGCTAGTGGAGCCTTTAGATCCTGTTCGTAGAGAGAATCAGATGCTTTTTCTGTAATTCCAACCACTTGGATTCCCGATGCCTGCAGATAATAGACCGCATCTTTGAGGTGATCAACTTTAATCAAGGGAATATTGAAGGCCGCTCCTGCTGAGGTTTTGATGGTGTCTTCATTGACTGGTGCATTGCCGCTTTTGGCTAAAATGATACCGTTGGCCCCAGTGCATTCTGCTGTACGGATAATGGCTCCGTAGTTACGTACGTCAGAAACCTGATCCAATAGAAGAAAGAGTGCTGGTTTGTTTTCGGCTAAAGCCGATTCGACCACTTCTTCCAAACCGACAAAATTGACGGGCGACATCTGCCCAACGGCTCCCTGATGGTTGTGCGGGGTAAGTCGATTTAGTTTTTCGATGGGTACGTAGGAAGTGCTTACGCTGGCTTTGCGTAGAACACCTTCTAGTTGCTGAAATAGATCTCCTTGCAATCCCTTTTGAAGAAAGACTTTATTGAAGCTTTTACCAGCCTCTACGGCTTCTATTACGGCCCTAATTCCGTAAATCAATGATTCTTTTGCCATTTTATTTATTGAGATCTTTTTCTTCTGACTAGGGCAAAGGTAAGTACTAAAAAATCGACCTCTCCGTAAAATGAAGAGGCCGATTTTAATATGATTCCAATCAGATCCTTAGATCTGGTTTAAATAATTCACCAGTGCCTGAAGATCTTCCTCGTCCTTCATCGAGATACGATTCTCCTTCATGAAAGTTTTGGCTTTTTCTCGAGCCTCCTTTGGGAGGTGCTTCAAAATACTGGACTTGCTTTTGTCTAGTTGAAGGGCCATGGGCTTGTCGTCCACTTTAAAAAAGTACCTTCTAAAGTGCGTAAAGCGGTTAGGCGTGGGCCGAACGAAAGAGTTGGCCGGGATTGTTCCTTCGGTAAACTTAACTTGATTCTTAAAATACAGTTGATACTTCCCTTCATTGACGATCGGGTAGAGGTAACCATTTCGGAGAGATTCATCTTCATTTTGAAAAGTCATCACGCCCAATTTCTTCTTGGTTTGATCGTCTTCAACCCAAATATTTCGAATGATAATCAAAGAACTTACCGTTGTATCGGCCACATTTTCAGAACGAATTTCGATTTCGTCGTTAAAGGCATTATGGCGGTAGAGGAAATTCCCAATTAGCTCATCCTTGTAATAGATTTTACAGGGCATGAATTTTTCATTGATATAGACACTTCCAACCGTCGGAAGACCTCTTTCGTCAGCGGTTCTTTTGTTCTTTCGAATAGAGTTAAAGAAATCTGCCCTTCTGGAGCCACCTGCCGATGCGTTACCCGTGGCGAAACCCACTTGACTGCTCAGCGAAATTGAAAAGCTGAAGGCCAGTGCAAAAAGCAAATAATTACTCCAAGATTTAATGTTCATATGGTTAGGCTTAGCATTTAAGAAAAGCGTCTAGCTATTCAAAAAGGTAATTAATTTAGCCAAATCATCCTCATCCTTCATCGAAATCTTGTTTTCTTTCATGAAGTCCTTCGCCTTATCACGGAGTTCTTTAGGAAGTTGCTTCAGTATACTGGATTTACTCTTGTCCAGAGGGAAGGCGATTTCCTTATCTTGAATTTTCAAGAAATACCGCTTAAAGTGAGTAAATCGGTTAGGGGTAGGGCGAACAAAAGAGTTGGCAGCCTGAGCTCCCTCAGTATACTTAACCTGATTCTTGAAGTAGAGTTGATACATTCCTTTGTCTACTACAGGGTAGAGGTAGCCATTACGAAGAGATTTGTCTGGGTTTTGGAAAGTCATTACCCCCATTCTCTTGTTTGTGCTTGCATCTTCGAGCCAAATATTTTTGACAATTAGAAGAGAGCTTACCGTTTCATCTGTAAGATCCGTAGAGCGTATTTCGATCTCGTCATTGAAGGCGTTGTGACGGTACAGGTATTCTCCCTGGAATTCATCCTTGTAATACACCTTGCAAGGCTTAAATTCTTCATTGATATAGATAGAGCCTACAGTAGGTAGGCCATTAACGTCTACCACACGCTTGTTTCGCAGAATATTAAAGAATTCATTGGAACGTGTTAAGTTTTGAAGTCTCATTTGCTCTGTAGCAAAAGAAACCTGTCCAGGGTTTTGAGGCAGTAGTACTTCACCTCCCGTTGCGGCTTGGCCGAAAACCGGGGCTGTTACAAAGGCTAATGCCAATAAAATTCCGAATTTGAATTGTGCTTTCATATTTATCGCTTTTGAATTGTTTCTTTAAGGTTGATTGATGGGGAGATTTTCAATCGCAGGGTCGTCCAGATCGTAGTGGTAGGCTCTCCAAAAGAAACCTTGTGCTTCCAGCTTCCAGGCAATATCCCCGCTAGGGGTAATTTCCCAAAAACCAAAGTCGCCCTCTGTAATAAGACGGTTGCCGTTAGGTAGATCTTCAACACCAGAAACCTTGGGGGAGTGCATCTCTGAATCAGTAAAACTCCAAACGACTTGGGGTTCATTATCTTGATTGGCTGCCAAGCTCAAAGGGCTTGGGAGCGTTAGTTCGTATGCGGTGGATTGCGTCCCAGAATTGCCATTGGCAAAAACCAAGATATCTCCAGGGTTCGAATCATCGAGTAGGTTGGGGTAGTGGTTGTGGTCAAACAAGACGGTACCCATATCGTTTTGATAGGCTCTTGGATTGCCGAAGCGGTAAACCAAATCCCCTCCAAAACCAAAGTTGCCACCAGTCGAGCTCGCTGCTTCGGCAGTTGTTGTACTGTGGTCAATAACCCATACTTCACTGAAGAAATTGGCGCTCAGGTAGATGAGGTCATTAGCAGCGTCATAGGCAATTCCATTGGCGTGTGAAATATCCCCGTTATCGTTGACAATATGGTTGACATTCACCTTGCGGATCTCTGTTGAGATGTCGCCAAAGTTATCGGCAGATGCATTGAATTCCTGAACCAAATGATCCCACATATACCACTCCCAAACGATTTCAGAAGTATTGGGGTTAATTTCGATGAGTCCGTCAGGAAAGACGTCAACATTCAGTTCATAACCGGCTGCAGTAGCTTCTGCCGCAGTTTTGCGTTCCCAGATCATGGTAAGGATATTCCCATTGGGCAAAAGCTCAGCATCGTGGTGAAGGATCACATCGTCTGTAGAGTAATCAAATGAGAAACTCTCTGAACCATCGGGGTTAATTAAAGCCATACGGCCGCCAAAACCACCAATAGTGATCTTGGGGTCTTCAGATTCCAGCATGGCCAAGAGTTGGCCATTGGGAAGCAGGCGTACATCGTTTCCAAGTCGACGCCCATCCATATCCCATTCATAAACAATCTCCGTATTCCGGGTCATTAAGAAAACGCGGTTGGAAGCGGCGTCGTTAACAAGGACATATCCATTGGACGCGGTATTGTTGTTGAATAACAGAAGTGTGCCAAAGGTATCCAGTGGCATTTCTTCTTCCTCTTCTTCCTCTTCGCCGACCTCTTCCGGGGTATCATCGGTTAGATCGATTAGGCCATCTTGGCTACAAGAGAATACCAATCCTACGAGGGCTAGAACCAGTATTAGATTAATCTTTTTCATATCGTTTACAATATAGAAAAAAAGCCATCCCGATGGGATGGCTTTTTCGACTAATTCGTAGAGTTTAGGTTCTCCCTTATGGGCACAAACTCAGAATAAGTTCACCAACAGCTGGTGATGGACCATCAGAATAGGCCGGATCTCCGTTTGGTGCAGTGATCGAGAAGGTGATTTCAGAATCCCAGTCTCCCGATACAAATTCCCAAGTAACTGAAGTCGCTGTAGCAGGAATAGTAACAGTGTTAGTGTCAGTGCTTCCTTCAGCAGCAGATACAAAGTAGTCAGTAGCTACTCCATCAACAGTTACACGGATAGAAGCTCCGTTCCATCCATCTCCGTACGAGTCGTTCATAACCACTACGTAGTCACCAGGAACTGGAGCTACAGGAATACAGGTTACGTTAACAGAGTAAGCGTAAGGAGAACGGTAGTAAGTACTACCAGCTGTAGTACCACTTACGTCACCACTACTGAATGTTCTACCATCGGTAAGAACAACTTCGAAACGGTAAGTGAAGGCATCACCACCGGTGTAGTCAGCAGAAGTCAATCCTAAGAATCCAGCAATCTCCCCAAGGGTAGAGTTGTGTGTGAATTCTGGAAGTCCACGCTCGCTAGTAGCAAAAGTGGTAGGATCAAACGTAGTGAACAACTGATCAGCAACACTGCGGTCAACACCATCGTCAAATTGACGCTCTTGGAAAGAGTAGTACAAGTTGATTACTTCTACAACCTGGTCATCAGCCGTTTGCATCTCCATAGTTACGGAGAAAGGTGATTCAGGTACAAAAGCATTAAATGGGTTCCCTGCTGTTGCACGGGTTCTTAAAAAGGTTCCTGAAGTAAAGTCACTCAGTACTTGCTGAACCAGCTTGTCTTCTTCCTCACACGAAACTAGGCTAAGGAGGGCACAAGCGATTAAGATATATTTACGAAATACTTTCATTTGTCTTCAAATTTTAATTTGCAGGAGGGAAAGATGGGCTTGAAGGATTAGTATCCCAGAAAACCTGATCTGTCACGCCTGTTTTTTGAGTTGCGTTAGAATTGGTATTAGCATAATTCGCAGGATAGAAGAACGAGCGAATAAAAGCACCTGGATCTGGTTCAACGTTAGGCTCTACTGAAACAGGGAAACCTGTTCTGCGGTAGAAGTTGTATCCATCGTGACCGTTTCCTCTAAGAGCAACAAAGAATTGCTCAGCCATGATGTTCATTTTACCAGCATCGTCAGCAGCGTCAAACGCAGTATCAACAGAAGCGATAAATGCATTAACGTCAGCATCCATTGGAGTTACAGAAGTATCAGCGTCTGGATCCAAGTTTAGGAAGGTGCGAACCTTCGCGATAGACTTAGCCATACCATCTAGGATGTTCTGCTTACCAGCTGCAGGCGAAGTAGCCATGGCAACTTCAGCTTTCCAGAAATCAACCCAAGAAGCCAAAAGCATTGGAGTAATACCAGCACCAGCTCCTCCGGAACCAACAGCGATTCCTTCAAAACGGCTATCATCGTAGTTACCACCAACAGGGTAAACTCCGTGAGCAGTTCTCAAGAATCCATCTGGTGGAATACCTTCATCACTACCGTGGTTTCTTC
>CAZLGZ010000081.1:0-10980 GCA_964558965.1 uncultured Flavobacteriaceae bacterium | reverse complement strand
TAGTGAAATCCGACCACCTACCTCAATTGAAAATGAATGTGATCATCATGTCGTACCGCTTGACACCCATGGTAACGTACTTTTTGACTCTTTAGGCCAAGACGGGTCTTCAAGTGGGGTTCAATAAAGAGCTTGCCTACTTCCTTTTGCTGGGTAATTCGCCGAGCCAGATCACGGGTTCCCTTTGCCGAAAACTCAATCTTTCGGTTGATACGGCCGAAGGTGAGGTACTTGGGAAAGTCGTACTGCCATTTACCCGCTTTTTTACAAACAGCAATCTGGTCGTATTCTCGGTCGGTGGGCCCTTCAAAAACGCCATAACCACTTACGGAAGGCTTCTTGTTTGAAATCTTTCCTTCCTTCTCGTAGACCAAACTCACATCGACTTTTTTACCATCGTTATGGCTTAAATGAGGCAGCAAAGGAAAACCGTCGATAAAGGGGAAATTGGCATCTAAATAGACCAGCTGGATTCCCTCATTCTTCTTTTCAAAATCTTCTGCGATGGCCGTGATTGCTTTATTCAGTTCTGGTCTAACGTAGTTTCTATTAGCCAGTTTATAGAAGACGGAGTGGGCTCTAACGACCTTGGATTCCTTGATTTTTTCTCGCCCGAATAGGGGAGCTAAAAGGGGGACGATGAGAAAGGTGGCCAATAGATAGAGGGCACTAAAAGCGAGTGCTTTTTTTCGTCTTGCTTGTAGCCCCAACCTTTTTGCCAGTAAAAGGGAGAGCAAGTAAACGACTCCGCCGATTTGGGTAAGGAGGGTCAGAAAGACAAAGAGGAGTATATGCCCAATGAATTTTAAGGCGAGGGCCAGACCTGGGTAGCGTTTGAATTTTGATTTCATAAGGTGTTCTCTACTTAAGAAAACTCAGAAATAGATCAATTTATTTTTGTTCTAATGCATCCAGGTATCGGTGGTAACGCTGGGCATTTCGGTTGTGTTCTTCTATGGACTCGGCGAAGAGGTGATAGCCCGGTTTTTCAGGGTCAACGCACATATAGAAGTAGTTGTGCTCCTCAGATTCCAAGACAGCATCAATGCTCTTAATGGAGGCCATACTGATGGGACCCGGTGGAAGGCCGCGGTGCAAGTAAGTGTTATAAGGCGATTCAAAGCGGATGTGCTTGTAGAGGATACGGGTTGCTTTAAAGTCTCTGGTAGCAAACTTCGCGGTGGGGTCGGCATCCAGTTTCATCCCAATTTTAATGCGATTAAGGTACAAGCCGGCTACTCGCTTCTTTTCGGAATCTTTTGAAATCTCCCGTTCGACTATGGAAGCTAGAGTGTAGACTTCGCTGGGGGTCATCCCCAATTGTTTGGCTTTTTCCCGACGGTTATTGCTGTCCCAAAATCGGTTGTGTTCTTTAATCATTCGCTCCAAAAATGCCTTGGCATCCGTATCCCAATACACCTGGTAGGTGTTCGGAATAAAGGTGCTCATCAGGTTTTCTGAGGTGAACCCGGACTTCGCAATTTTCTCCTCGTTGTAAAAGAGATCAGCTAATTCAGTGGAGTCTGCTTCGATGAATTGGGAGGCTTTAGCGGCTACATTTTCCACAAGCCAGCCATGGGTAAGGACCAAATTCATCGGTGCTTGGGCACCTCCACGCAGGTGACTGATAAGGCTTCGATTACTCCAAGAAGGTTGAATTTTATAGCGCCCTGAGCGCATTTTCTCTTTCTTGTAGTTCATCATTTCGGCTACCGCGATAAAGGATTCCGGATCCTTAATTTGCCCATTTTCAGCAAGAAGATCGACCACTTCCTGAAAGCTTGCACCCGTTCGGATGTGAACGTATTCATTTTGTAGATCAGCCGGTACATTGGGTGCCAGTATTCGGGAGTACTGATAATACCCGAAAAGAGCGCCTGTAAGCACCAGGATGAGCATGATCCACGTTAGAATTTTGCGCATAATTCTACTTAATTGTCAGGTTGAATGATGAGCTTCTTATTTTGAAGAATATCGAAGCCAAATAGACCTTTTCGAACTTCCATTTCTACATGGGTATACTGCTCTCGGTTAGGATAAAAGGCGTGCGGAAACACCAGTTGCTTTTCTTTGCCATTCAGCATAATATCAAAGGTCGGTTGTCTTTGGGACCTATTGTATTTGCCCCCTGAGATAGAAGATCGATCTACTATTTGATGTCTTTCATAACTCACTGTATCCGCGGCGAAAGAATAGTTGAGAATCATAAAGAAAGAACAGGCCAGGAACCCATAGCTCATTATATATTGCAACCCCGCGTAGATATAAAGTCTCCATCCTGCATATTTGTAGGCCTTCCCGTAATTTTTGTGATCCAGAAAAAAGGCGATCCCGGCTACCAGGACTATGATACCCAACAAGAGGTATACATTGATGAAGGTGTTGCGAAAAATTTTAATTTCCCAGACGATGGAAACTAAGCCGATCAAAAGGCTCGCTGCATAAAGGAACTTTCGGTGTTTTTTCTTCATTTAGCTGGGTTGATATTCCAGTCAGATGAAGGTAAAAAAAAACGGCCTGAGTTAATACCCAAGCCGTTTTCCTTTTGTCCAAGTATGTACCTTTTTTAGCTTTTGCTTCTTTGGTAGTAGGTCACAATACTTGCTTTGGCTAGTGTGTTATTCCAAAGGTAATAGCCAACCACAGCGGGGTTGGTATTTTCGTCTAGTCCTAGACTTTCAGTCTTTAAGGCGTATACCGTGATAACGTATTGATGCAGGCCATGACCTTCAGGTGGGCAAGGACCTCCATACCCCATGGCACCGTAGTCCGTTATACTTTGAATTGCTCCCTTTGGTGCTAGGTTTAAATCCAGCGTTCCAGCTCCAGCGGGGAGTTCCGAAATATCAGACGGAATATCAAAGACGACCCAATGCCACCAACCACTTCCAGTCGGAGCATCCGGATCATACATGGTAACCGCGAAACTTTTGGTGCCTTCAGGGGCGTTTTTCCAGGAGAGTTGGGGAGATTGGTTTTTTCCCGTACAGCCAAAACCATTGAATTCTTCTGTAATGGTGGCTTCTCCTCCCAGATTTTCACTGCTTAGTGTAAAGGTTTCTTGAGCAAGTAGGCTACCGCTATAGGTAACAATTAAGGCAAAGGTGAATAGTGAATTTCTCATAATAATGACTTCGTGTTTATGGAAGCAAAATTAGGAGAGGCTTGACCAGGGCTTGTGTGCCATTCGGTCCAAAAAGTAGTGCTAAACGTTCAACTTGATTGAAACTGTTTGGGAGTTAGGCCAAACTTATTTTTGAAGGCCTGTATGAAGTTAGAAAGGTTTTCGTATCCTATTTCTTCATAGATGTCAGAGGCTCGTTTTGATTTTTCTTTGAGAAGGTAAGCGGAGTGTTCCAACCTTTTTTCTTGGAACCACTTGCTTGGGCTGTTGTCAAAATGTTTCTGAAATTCTCGTTTGAATTTGGAAACACTCATATTAGACAAAAAGGCCAGTTCATCTACCGACAATTTATTCAGTTTGTTGCTTACTATGGTTTGAATGAACTTTTGACTTTCACTGCTCTCTTGCACCATGGCCTGTAAAAAATCCAAGCCGTTCAATTCGATCAGATAAAGCATGATCTCTTCGAATTTAGTCTTCAGCATCCTTTGTCTTACCGTGGCGGAGAGCTGCCCTATTTCGATAAGGCTTTCGACAAATCGCAGAATAAAGGAATCGTAGTCAAAGGAATAGGTCGAATAGTAAGGACTGTCTTGTTTAGCTTCGAGTTCATACTTTCTGCTAAACTCATGTACATCCTCTGCTGAAAAGAATAACAGTATACTTCGATAATGCTCCGACTCTTTAGACAGCTTTTCGGTCATTAGACAATGCCCAGACTTCATGAGCAAAAACTGGCCGTTGTCAATGGAATAGGAGGAATTATTAAAAAACACCTCCTTGTTCCCTTCTTGTAAAAAGCTAAATGTATTCCTGTTTAACAGGATCTGCTGTTTGGAGAGCTCTTCTTGACTACTGTAGTCATAAAGCGCTATACAGTGATCGGTTTCCAAACCGAGATCATCCGGCAGGGTAATGGTCTTCATTTATAGAGCTAACTTCTGAGCCTATAATTTACTTCCAATAATTGGAATGCTCTTTCGGTTGGCAAAAAGGATGATCAGAGAAGCGATTAAAATAAAAACCGCGGTGTAGAAAAGGGTTCCTCCATCTCCTTGTACCTCGATTCCCAGCTTGGTCAAGTGCATAAAGACCGCCCCGCTAATGACTCCAACCGAGATTCCCGCTCCGGCCCAGGTCGTTCTTTTGACCAAAAGAAGAATACCTGCAATCAGCTCCACAATGGCGATACCAATGCGTCCGTAGGGCTCTAAACCTACTTTGGTAAAGATGTAAACGCTTTCGGGATGTGCGCTTAGTTTAAAATAAAGGGTTTGGATCAGTAAGAAGGCAACCGCGATTCTCAGAATCAGTAGACCGTATTTTTTCATGGCTAGGATACATTTTTAAGTTGTGTGAGTATCTAGTCGGTCTCTAAGCCTTAAAATTTCAGTGGGTTGTGATTTTTAATCAGTTGAACCAGACGGCATAGCGCTGTCTCCGCAGGTCCAAAGCGACCTTTTCTTCCATCTTTAAAGCCTCGGCCCTAGAGGAAAGTGGCTCAATATGATTGTACAGGCTAGGCCTTAAATACATGCCGTATTTCTGAACCAGATTAGAGGAAAGTTTATGCCCCTTTTTATTTCGGTAACCCGTTTTGTGCTGTTCAAAACGCTCCTTGGGTGTTTTGCTGGTCATACCCACATACAAGCACTGAAGTACCCCGTTGAACTGAGGGTTGGCCGCCCGAAACTTCCAGTTTTCCGTGTAAACCCGTTTCGACAATTCGACAACATAAATGCGGTATTCAGTTTTTGGCATGGACTTTATTTATAGAAATCTTTGAGGTTGACTTTGATGCTGGTGAGTTCGACAGTATGCCCATCGGGATCCTCGGTGTAGACCGAATCAAAGTAATGATGATCCTTGATGGTGTAGTCCAGTTTTAAAGCGTCATAGTGTTGGATGGCCTTTTTAAAGTTCTCTTGACTCAGGTGGAAAGCGAAATGATCCATCCCGATATTTTTGGTCAAAGGAGGTAGTTTAGGGTCTTCTAAATTCGCCGGAAACAGGGCAACTCCTGATTTGCCTGCTAGCAAAAAGAGGGGGAAGTCTCCCCATTCAGGCAGTTGGTAGCGTTTAAGGCCAAGCACTTTGGAATACCACTCGGCAGAGCGTTCTAAATCGGCTACTCGAATAGCCACGTGGTCTAAACCATCTAGTTCTATTTCCAAAATTCCCACCATTTTTTTGTGATCACTTGCTCGTTTCTTTCATCGGCATACCCCTTATAATTCAAAACCATTTTGGCGTGGTGTGCTACCAAGAAGTACTTGTGATCGACAAACTCTTCAATTCGTTTATTGATCCGTTCACTGTTGAATTTAATAAGAATGATGAAGATCCACCCTTCAGATTCGTAGTTGAAATCAAGCTCTTTAAAGGCGTCAAAAGCGACTTTTTCCATTTCTGGATTTCCTTCGTCAAAATGATGAACGAGTTCGGCCCAGACAATCTTTTCCATTGGTGAATCTTGTTGCTTCAGACATTCTAAGACCTGAGGTAATGCTACCGAGGCATCAATTTTGAACAGGGTTTCAGCAACCAAGAGATCCTGACTGTTATTGAGCATTTCAATCAAGCGAGGAACTAGAGCGACTTTTTCTTCATCCGATAAGAGTTCGATGAGATGATCATTGGTAAACCCCTCTCGTTCTTCACGTATTGGAGGTGGTATTAGTTGCCGGAGTAAAAGGTCCAGGTTCCTCATTGCCTTACTCTCCTGTAATAACTTTCAAAGGCGCATCCGATCCCGTCATCTGCCAATGCCCAAGGGACATTGGAATATTCCCGATGCTGTTGAGGGTATCAAAGAAATCTTTGAGGACAAAGGGCTTATTCTGGGACTCTTGAATTCTCGCGTATTCCGCCATGGCGTCCTCCATGAGGTACTTTCCGGTGATATAGCTGGTTCCATACCCTGGCTGGCGCAGGTACAAATGCTGCTCAAAGATGAGGAGTTCTTTTTCTGTTTTCATCCAACCTCTTGGGGTGTATTCGCTGTGAATTCCTCCGGCTTCTTCCATGGTGAGCTCGTTGGCATGTGCATACAAAGAACCTAGACCACGGGCGGCGCGTTGAGCGATCATGATGTAGACAATCTCTTTGGTTCTAGGACTGTCATCGTATAAACCCGCTTGCATAAAGGTTTCTTCAACGGCTGTGGCGACACCCTCGTTTCTCGAATCAAAGATGTTGTAGAGTAGGGGGCCGCGTCTGATTTCGCTTTGGTGGGGTTCATTTTCCATCCGGGCGAGTTCAAACCAGTGGTAGAAATGCGAAAACAAAGGCCTAGGATCGTAGTGCTGGCCAATGCGGAAAAAGTTGCGCTTTTCTCGCGGAATGAACTCTCCTAACTGTTCCCGTAGGGCGGGGTCAAAATAGGGTTTGACGGTAACGATTTCTTCTTTTTCAAGGAAGTCCATTAGGCTCTTGGCGGCTTCATCAGCCATTTGATCATAGGCTTCTGGAGAGTTGGCATCTTCCAATTCGGGCAAAGCCCGGTTGCGGTGTTCTTCTAGTTTGAGCGAAGACCAGGCGCGAGCCAGTTCTCTTTTAAGAATCATCACCTCGTCTTCCCAGGTCAGGGGAACGAGGTGGACGTTTTGCATATACCAAGTGTAGTTTTCTTTTCCGATTCCTGAAGGGCCGGTTTTGGACTTAGCTTCATTTTCGAGCCAGCTTACAAAGTCTTCGGTAGAGATTATGCAGGAGTCGATCAGGCTTTGCAGTTCTTGATCGCCGACGAGAGAAGCTTCCTTTTTTAGGCCTTTGAGGACCTCTGCCTGGGTTCGAATATCTCGGATTCCCGCGATCCATAATTCCCTGGCATTTCCGGTCAGGTTCTTTTTGGCCTGGGAGTTAAGAGGCGAAATGACCTGGAGGTCTGAAATCAGACGCTCTCTTTCTTCCGAACTCAACGGAAAATCATAGGTCCACAGCTCAGTGGTCGCGTGGTGAGTAGGTCCCTCATGCGCGGGTACATCACTCTTGTAAGTCCAAACGGTTTTGTAGTAAGCAGGATCCCGGGTCCAGGGCTGAAGAATACGCTGATTAAAATCGTAGCCATTCATTTCGGCCCAGACGATCATCCAATCGACCTTGTTTTCGATGGGCCAATTGGCCGTGTCAATCTGCTGTAGGCCTGTCTGTAATTCTTGAAAGCGGGGCGTTCTTTTATTAAAGGTTTCGGCCGTATAGTCGGGCGCGCCTTCCCGTGTAGGTGGCTTTTCAAAAGCTCTCCACTCCTTAAACAGAGAGACCAAATCTTCGTAGTTGTTCGAAGTAAATTCTACGGTAGCCGGTTTTTCCTCCTTTTGGGTTTGACAGGAAAAGACGAGCGCAATTAAAAGGAAATAGATCAGCTGATTTTTCATAGCTCTTGCAGTTTTTTGTTCATGACTAAGTTTTTGTAGGTGTTGGTTTCCATGGGGAAATCAACCTCTCCAAGGGCAGTAAATCCTTGCTTTTTATAAAAGGAAATGGCTTTTGGGTTTTCGGCGTAGACTTCAAGAAATATCTCTGTACGCCCCAGATCGAGAAGCGTTTTTTCCGAAAGTTCCAAGAGATATTCGTTTATTCAGCCCGCAAGATTTTTTCCATTTTGCGCCCTTTCGCCAGCTCATCGATCAGCTTTTCCATACGTCTACACTGCTTGTAAACGTTGAACTCGTCCTGGATTTCTTCGATGCGGTATCCGCAAACCACGCCCTTAATCATGTGGGCGTTGGGATGAATACTGGCTTTCTCAAAGAGATCCCCAAAGGAAGCCTTATTGTCCATGAGGGACTGTAAGGCGGCTTGATCATAACCGGTGAACCAGCTGATGACCTGATCCAGTTCTTCTTTGGTTCTGCCGTTCTTTTCGATGCGTTTTAGGTAATGGGGGTAAATGGAGCCAAAAATCATCTTGGCGACCTTCTCGTTTTTTTCTACAGTTACTTCCATTGCTATTTGTTGGTGTTGCGATGAGTAAGTTAATGAAAAAAGGGGGGAGGTCTATTCTTCGCTAACCCCTAGTCAAGGGGTTGTTCGTTCTTGAATTGTAGTTTCTGATACAAGCTAAAGGCACCTTTAATCTCTTCTACCATACCGGGTGTTAGCGTTGCCGATCTCGTTCCGTTTTGCCCACTATACTCCAGTATAACTGGACCGTCATGTTCACTCAGCGCCTGAAACATTTGAATAAATTGATCACTATTGGACTTTAGAGAACACGATTCCAAACCACTCTTGCGGACCTTGGCATTGAGCAGTTCGTATTCAAAATCTTGTTCTCCGACCTTGAGCTTTGCCTTCTGAAGATTTAGAATTTGATCCCCGCTGGTATAATGCACCAATTCCAAAGAGAGCCGTTTAATCTCGTCTATGTAAAGAAAGAGGTAAAGGCCGCTTGGGTTTTTTAGCATGACCTCTTGAAAATTAGAGTTGGGTTCAATGTAGTAGACCTTTTCGACCTTTTCAAAAACCATGTTTTTGGATTGAACCAGACTGTCTGTGAGCTTCGAAAGGTCCGCTTTGGGCTTGCTGAAACCAATGAGCTTTTCGAGTGCTTGAATTTCTGCTTCCACTTTTTTGATGAACTTTTCATCTTCGGCCATTTCAATGACCCCGGTTAGGGCCTTGATCATACCATCGCGCTCCTCAGGAGCAGGATTTTCGATGGTGGCTTTTAAGGACTTATAGGTTATTTCGGCGAGTCTTTGATTTTTCCTGACTTGACTGAATAGGACAAGCGGAAAGATCAACATAACAAGAGCTAATCGCATCTTATTCATAGAGGTTAATGGTTTGTGTTTGTTGGGAATGAATAGAGTATTTCGATTGGGAAGCTCTAGTCGTTTCTGTTTACCTGAAAGGTAGTAAAAAGGAGAACGTTCTTTAGAAAATCGAATGTTCGGTCGCAGTGGTGAATCGCTTGAGTGTTTCCATGGCCAATAGAGAATTGCCTTTGGCATTGAGTCCCGGAGACCAACAGGCGATGCTGTATTTTCCGGGGAGAACGGCGGCAATACCTCCACCAACTCCTGATTTTCCAGGTAGGCCCACATCGTAGGCAAAATCACCGGCTTCGTCGTAAAAGCCGCACATCATCATGATGGCATTCAGGCGTTTTGTCTGACTAATGGTCAGGTGCTGGTGGTTATTGATGCAGCGACCTTCGTTGGTGAACACATAAAAGGTTTGAGCCAGCTGCCGACAATTCATTTCAATCGAACACAAATTGAAGTAGAGGTCCAGCACCTCTTCAACCGGGTGATTCAGGTTTTGAAAAGACTTCATCAAGTAGGCGGCCGCGAAGTTGTTGTAGCCCGTACTTTTTTCGGATGCGGCGACTTTTTCATTAACCTGAACAGGCCCACTGCACCCCAGATGCTTGATATAAGCAAGCATTTCTTCCAAAGGGTTGTTGAGTAGATCCATGAGGATGTCGCAGACTACAATGGCTCCTGCATTGAGTAAGGGGTTCCGCGGGATTCCCTTTTCTTGCTCCAGCAAGGAGAGGTGATTAAAGGGGTTGCCCGAGGGTTCAATACCTACCCGCTTCCACAGCTGATCTCCTAAAATACCATAGACCTTGACCAAGGCAAATACCTTTGAAATACTTTGAATGGAGAAAGGCACCTCAGATTCACCAATGGCCACATGATTGCCGGAAGTATCACAGAGATAGATGCCGTAGTGACTGGCCGAAACAGAGGCCAATTCCGGAATATACTGGGCCACCTGCCCTAGGTCTTTTACGGACTGAAGGTCTTGAGCGATTTGTTCAAGTGGCGCCTTCCAGGGGTTCATAGAGTTCGTTATTTCTTAGCGGTAATTTAATTTAATTATCGAGGTAGGGCTCCAAGAGAGGAAGAATCTTCCTGATATTTTGTTGATTCATTTCCAATACTTCCTTAGCTTCCTTGTACAGTACTCGATAACTTGCGAGAATTACAGCGACTCTTGCCGAAAAATCCTTGGGATCAATATCGATCCAGGTTTGGTTGTACATATAGCTGTTGTTGTAGTTCTCATCGTAGAGTCTACCAATTATGTTGTACCGCTTCACAAAGTCATCCAGGTGGCTTCGGTACTGGTCTAAGACATTTTCCATAAGATCCTGGTTGTTTTCTAAGGTGGTGTAATAACTTGATAAAGACTCCTTGATATCTGTGGGAAGAACATCAAAAGTACCGGTTGATTTTAGGTTGGAAAAGGTATTGATATTGTAGGTGGATGGCGTATACCATCTTACTGGAAATTCTTCTTGCATAATATGAACCAAGGTGTCCAAATTTGTTTCCGTTGCATAGGCTATTTTTATTAGCTCATTGATTTTGGCATACCTCTGTTTTACAAGGGGTAATTCCCTATGATTGATGAGGCTATCAGAAAGCATATCACTGTGAACAGATACCATAGCCTTTTTAAGGGTGTCGTTCTCTTTCCTTTCGTCATTCAAATCGTTGATTTGCAAGGCAATCAAGATCCCAATAACCACAAGGATAATTTCACCAAAGGCGTATTTCAGATACTTACCCGTTCTACCCTCCGATAGCAGGGACCGGCGAATTTTTCTAAAGAATTTTATCATGAATTAGCGGTTGATTAAAAGCAAACGCTAAGCAAGAATAAAGCATTGATACTTTATTTGCCTAATTCACCGAAGATAGGAAATCCCCTAGGTCCATCAAGGACACGTAACTAAGAAGGTGTTGGCTAGGAAGTCTTGTAGAAAGGAAGTCCAACCACTTCGGCCGGCACCTGTTTTTTGCGGATTTGCACCTGAATGGTCCCGCCTTTAGCCGCGTGAGCCCTTTCTACATAACCCAATCCAATCCCTTTTCCTAAGCAAGGTGACTGGGTTCCGG
>CAZLGZ010000080.1:0-11033 GCA_964558965.1 uncultured Flavobacteriaceae bacterium | reverse complement strand
CCCTTATCCATAAGGTAATCCGAAACGTCTTTGAAGGTATAGCCCAAATGCAGTGTTTTCTTGTCTTCAAACTCACAAAGCAATACGGAGGGTATTTTATGCTTTTCCCAATTGAATCCTTTGATCACATTAAAATCAAAGCCTTCGCAATCAATTTTAATAAAGTCAACACCGTTTTCCGGAAGGTCTTCTACCGAATCAATGACTGTGGATAGGTTCTTGAGCTTGATGGTGTGGCTGGCTTCGTGGGATGAATCAAAATTCACCACACTGCTTATCCCAGAGGATTTGTTGCTCTTGTAAAAAACCAGTTCGTCTTCGTCTTTTTCTCCAAGTCCAAATGAGTAGATGTTGAGGTTCTTCTTATTCCCATAGACATACTCCAGGACTTTGCGATTGGCGTCATCGGGTTCAAAGGCATGAACCTGCCAAGAGCTTTCCATAAACTGTTTTAATGTACCTCCAGTATGAGCTCCCACATCAAAAAAAACACCCTTCTCTTTTCGCTTGAGCAGGGAATCCGATATGACCGACACCTCATCAATCTTTTCTTTCCAAAGACTTTTGGTGTAGTTGAGCATCATTCTGAATACGTGCTTGCCTCCCTTTTGAGAAAGCAGTATTCTCGCTTTTTTAACTTTATCAAATAGCATCTAGGATTCTGGTATTGTTTTCTTTTCAAATATTTGCAGCTTCCCTCCCACGGTAAAATCATGAATTGGAATCTGTTGACCGTCAAAATAGTGTCTCGCCATTAAAAACTGGCGCTCACTTCCGGGCAGGTCTGGCGTACCCCAAACTTTTCCTTTGAAATAGTCTTTTGAAAAGTGATTCTCGTCATCCTTTTCCATTTTTTGATACTCCTTGCTCTCGCCTTGGAACTTAAAGTTATGATCTACACCAACAATAGCGACCTCTGTTGGATTTAAATATCCCGCAATTTGTAAACAGGGGTAGGTTACCGTTACTCCATTGGCCAAAGACTTCTTGATCTCTTTGCTGTAGGTTTCGTCCTTTAAAAAGTTCAGGATCAATATGTTTTTACGCTTTCGGATTCCCAAGTAGAGAGCTCTTGGCGGCAGCACTACAGGGATGTCTGTAGAATTAAAAAAGTCCTTGTTCTGACGAATTACCGCCCCATTAACACAGACGATGATATCGGGCCTCCAGCTGGTTTTGTCAAAAAACATATTGATTTTATTCATTCCCAGACTCACATGGCCTTCGAAATGTTCCAAGGGAGTCTTATTCAGGCTGGGGCCATTCCCTACGATAAGAATGGGCTTGTTTTTAAACTGTTCGAGTAATTCCCAGTTGTTACTTCCCTTGACCATCTTGAATAAGGCCAGGTCCAAAACATCTCGAAGGGGTTTACTAAGCTTGATTACTTTGTCTAATAGCATCGTTGTACATTTTATTGATGAGTGTGATTACCGCTATAAACTGCAGGGTAATGGTAAAAGAATAATAACTCGGAAGGGCTTCCACAATCCCGAATAAAAAGAAAGCCACAAACAACAGGGTCAGCATTCTTTCTTTCCTTAAAACATAGAGCTTCTGGCTGTATTTGAAAATAAAGTAGGCGAAAGCCATAAAGCCGAACAACCCAAAATCCAAGAGCACTTGCAGGTAAATATTGTGGGTGGTGTTGAGTTTAGATTCATAGATTTTTGCGCCTAACTCCGTTCCTAAAACTGCTTCCCTGAAATTGGTCAATCCATAACCAAAAAACAACCTTAAATCCTGAGCCCACGCCTGTAGGGTCATGGTCCAAATTTTTGGTCGAGAAAAGAAATCCTCATTGAACTCTCCTGGCCTTTTGATTCCCTGAAAAGCATCAGAATCATAGAACACGACAATCATTGAAATCGCTCCTAAGGCGAACATCCACCAGTATTTACGCAGGATGATGAAGAGCTGATTAAAGTTCGTAACGCTGATAACACCCAGCATTAAAGAAATAGCAAAAGGGAAACGTGAATCGATGACCAGAAGTAAATACAGCGTCCCCGCGTAAAGGAGCTGAAGGAACCTCTTTCTGAAATAACCCGTCTCCAAACGAATGAGATAGAGCACCAACAAAGAGGTGATTCCGACCTGAGCTGCATTGGTCGTAGGGCCACTTGCCATTGGAAAGTTCACCCGATAAGCCACAATTCCAAAGTACTTCAGGGTACTGTTAATTCCGGTTTTTAAATCGGCGTAAGCCACTTCGTACCAGATGTAGTTCACCAGGTTGTACAAGGCAAAAGAGATCACCAGGTACTTCACTACCTGGTAGACGCTGGAAGACCCAAACTTGCCAAGACAGAAGAGATACCAGATAAGGTAAGAGTAGAGTATGGCAATCACCTTGATGTCTACTGTCGAAAAGATAGCGGTGTGCAATATGAAATACAGAAAAACCGCCAAAGGGTAAAAAATATGCTTCTTTTTGAGTGCAAAGAGTTCCTGGTTGCGCAGACTATGTCGGACTGTTGCAGTGGTAATCATTAGGAAAATAGGAGCCGCAAAGAGGATCTTAGAAGGCCCCTCTAAGTAAGAAATAAGTCGCAGTAGTAAAACGAAAAACTCACTCATTTCTAGGTCTTAAATTCATCAGACTGATCACCGAAAACACCAGGGGGAAAAGAACCAAAAGACCCAGTAATCCAAAAAACCAAATCCTCCAATTTTCAATAAAATTACCCAAACTTATCATTAGCCCAAGCACCGCATAAAGCACCACGGTAACCCGGCGTCTGTAAGCCACTTTCTTATTCATGAAAAACAAATAAAACAGCGGGTTAAAAATCAAAAAGAGGGCAATTACGCCAATGGTTATTCTCAGCTCTGGAACCAGATAAGCGAATTCCGGGGCGATAAGTATCAATACATTTTCTGCAAAAATGAAAAAGACAAATAGTCCCGCCAGCGATAAGTAGAGGGTAGGAAACTGAACCGTCTTGTAGGTTGATTTCAGCCAGGGCCAGTCAATAATTTCTTCTGCCTTGCGAACAATCTTTGACTGAAATCCAGAGATAATTGAAATGGAAACCAGGCTGAACATATTGAACTGCTGCAAGAGAACATGGGTTTCTGCCACCATTTGATCCCCGTAAAAACGCATTCCAAAAAAGCGAAAGGCGTACATGGTAAACACCGTGAGTCCTTTAAGGATGCTAAACTCGGTGTTCAAAAGGAAATCCCTCAAGTTCAATCGAGGCTTTTCCCTCTTTAAGCGAACACCATAAGCCCGCATTTTCTTTCTAAAAACTAGAATTCCACACAACGTACCACAGAACCCGGCGATCACAATGGCCGTAGTAACCGCTTGAAGAGCCTCCATTTGGGTCAACAAAAAGACCGACAAGAGAATAAAAACCAAAGTAAAACAGACATCTTCTATCCAGATCGAACCGGACACCTTGCCGTCGAAACGGGAAAAATCCGCCAGAAGACGAATCACTGAAAATGCAAGGGCGGCGATATTGGCCAAGGTGATTAAAGTAACGTCCGGGAAAAAGGGAAGGGTGATCAAATAAAGAGCAACATGATTGATCACCACGCTCATCAGAAGCTCTCCAACCAATCCGGTCTGGGTCTGTTCTCCGGTAAATTGAGCACGCAACTCATCGAAACGCGTGATGTTCATGCTGTTGACACCGAAAAAAGTCAATATTCTCAGGGTTGCATAAAACAACGCATAGCGCGCCAGATCTTCTACCGAAAGTACATTGATGAGGTAAAAGCTGAAGATAAAGAAGGCCCCTTTAGCTCCTAACTTTGACCCCAAGTTGATGGTGCCAGGGTTGAAAAGTTTATTCATCAACTTGCTCATTCTCACCTCCAAAAAAGATTAATAATAGAAAGAAGAAAACGCTGGACATGCCCCATTGACGAATCAAAATATACTCAAAGGAGGCGTTGATAAAAATTAAGAAAACCAGCGGCAAGCCAAACCAATATTGGCGTAAAACAGCGATTCTGCCCAGGCCGTAATACCAAAGCAAATAACCCATCAATCCCAGGTAACCGGCTGCAAAAAAGTACTCCAGAAAAGAGCTGTGGGCATTCACTCTTTTCGTCACAATTCCGTATTCAATATCGGTCAAACCCGGTCGATAGGGTTGTAGCTCCTCCCCTTTTTCTAGTTGAGGCTCTTTGATCAGTATTTCTTCCCCTGCAGAACAATGATTGTAATCGCTGCCTGATCCCGAAAAACCGAAGAGGGCCAAGTGATCCCCCGACGTCAAAAAAGTCGTTACCCCCAGCAGGTAAAAACCATCCCCTAACGGCCGTGATGTAACCTTAGAAATGCTTTTTCCGCGGTATAAGAACTGCCCGCTTTTAAAATCGAACGATGCGCGTTGACTGCTAATATCCCCAAGGCGCAACAAGAACTTTTCATTTTGTGCTTTTGCCTTAATCGACAGCGTGTAAAATCCATCTTCTTTCAGGTGGACTTTTTGAAAGAGCGTATGAGAACCACAATTGTTCTTCGCCGATTTGAGATTCATATCGGGCCCAATTGCGCTTTTGACCAGGCCATTGCTCTTCCAGCTAAAAGTCGAAAGATCCCCTGAAGAAATGAGTCTATTTGCTTTGCAATCTGCTTGGAGAGGATCCTCGCATATCGAGTTCACAACCGTTTGCTTGACTTTTTCGGACCCATCATACATCCCGTATCCAAAAAATGGAACAGAGGGCAGGAATTGAAGTAAACTACTGTAAATAATTCCTCTTGGATTATCACTTTTAAACTCCTCCCCTTCTTTGCCGAACACCACTTTGGACATATCACTAAAATCCCGGGTGATGTCCAGATTCCCAACTTTATAACTCAGCCCTATAAAAACCAGGATTAAGGCCAGAAGTCCGGCCACTGTTCCGGCGATCACTTTTTTATTGTTCGCTAGCCCTTGGCTTGTAAGCCACCACGGAAGAATAATCATGACGGCCACCACATTCGGAATGGAGAAGAAGTAAACCAAGGCCACCATAAAAAAGATGGACAAAGCCAAATAGAGCTTACTTCTCTGAAAAATATACCGCGAAAGGGCTACAAAAAAAGCAAAGGATATTCCTATGGACAGATAGGCCTTTTGATAATCCGTAGCAATCCTTGGATTCCAGGCACTCATGTCGGTCACTACGTCCGAGTAGAAAAAGAATGATTTTCCTTCCAGAATCGCTGACTGGTCTGTGAAAAAGACGAACTGGAGCAACAGAACAAGGTAGATCAACAGGTGAATCAACATCCCCAAGACGAAGAATCGTTCCGCGGAATCCAAAACAGATTTGGTGATGAAGCTGCCCTTCCAAAGTCGTATACCGAACAAAAGCAACAAAGGCATTAACTTGATCCACTTGCCTAAACCCAAGGTCCATTGGCTATCCCATAGGGTTGAAACCAACAAGATTGCCGGAAAAACAAGACAAATTCCAATCAGTGTCTTTTCTGCTTTTAAATCGTTCTTCTTCCCCAAGAACAGTGAAGACACCAAGAAAAGAACCAAACTGATATTGGTTAAAGCGAAGCCAACAACAGGAAAAAGTGCTAACCCATATAGACTATAGGTGTTGACAGAATTAATCAGTCTGCGTTGGTCTATGCGCATCAATTTACTTTACTTGGGAATTTCCCTTAATGGCGTCCTAAAAGCACTTCTGTGCTTTTCTTTATTTCCGGTAATTCGATAAGAATCGATTCAGTTGTTTTAGCAGGAGAATGAAAATGACAAAAGCGACTAAAATGGCCGGTGCTAAGAACTTATAGGATTTTAGGAGACCTCCTTCTTTTACCCCACGAGCCGGAAAATCACTGATCACGTTTAAAATAGAGGACTTATTGGCTTTTTCATTGTTCAACCGCACCAATAAATTTTTGAGCTTTTCGCGTTCTTGAATCAATGCCAACTCCTTGTTCTGAGACTCCCCGTTCTCTGCAAGATTTATATTTGTCCCTTGCATTGGTTTTTCGGCCTCTTTAACCAAGACATCTTTGTAGAGCTCTTGTAGACCATCGATCTCATTCAACTGATTTCTAATAATAGAATCACGAAGTAGTAAGTTCTCATCACTGATGTTCTTTTGGAGTTTAAAGTACTCGTTGGACGATATAGACTTGATGATTGTCGGTTGAACCTTTTTGGCAACATTATCATTCGTAGCGACTATGGTAATTTGATGGAAACGGGCATCCAAGGAGTTAAAATTCTCGAGGTACCCCTTGAAGTCCATGGCTTTTACCGTTGTGGTATCCAAATTCCGAATGAACTCATCAAAAAGCTTAACCTTCTGATTCTCGTCAGAATAAGAGTCTACAGCTACACTTTTAATACTGGCTGCATCTGATACGGTTACGCCAAGAGCACTGGCCAGGGTGATCGAATCTTCTGCGGCAGCCAAATCATCATAAAATTCAATGTTGTTATAAAGCTGTTGAGCACTGTTAAAATTGGGCTCAACAAGCATTTTAGAAACATATTTTTCGGGTAAATACACATCCAGAGCGAAGCCGGCTGCGCCCCCAATTACGGCCGCAATGGCGAGCACTACGAAATTCTTTTGCAAGAAGATCAGAATAACAATCAATGCGTGAAACAGCCCTTTGAAAATGGACGCAATGAAGTTGAATAATCGATCAAAAATGTTACCTATGATCTTAAATAGGTGCCCAAGATCAATTTCATCAGCATTGGTTTGTTTCGGTTGATCAGACATAACGGTATTTTAGGATGTGAGAATTTGTTTAAGAATTTTTTCGGTAATCAGGTAGGTCGGTTTTACCCCTGTTTGCCCCAATCCGCCAGATGCCAGAGTGCTACCGGTTTCTAGAGGGTTATCTGAAGCGTAATAGGCGTAGCGCAGCACAACATCTTTGCTGATGTTTTTTCGGATTTTTGAAGCAGCTTGGATAGCCTTCTGATAGTGAACTCCTTCCATTTCTAAACCGATCACGTTCCAGGTCGATTCGTAGAAGAACCTCAGCAGGTCTTTATTTTGTAGTGAAGTACCGAGTACAGTTACCATTGTTCCTTCTAACACCTTCAATCCGCTGTCCTCAAAGTCGGAAGACTTTAGCTGGTTCGTAAAGGGGTAATTATCGGCGGTACCCTCAAATATATGAGCGGACGGGATCATCAGGTCCCCTTTTCCTCCTTCCAAAATACCGGCTTTCCCCATCACCGAAATCGATTCTACCTTTAAATAATACTTCTGACCCTGCTTTTCGAAAGGCCTCAAAAGCTCATCAATCGTTTCGTACGCCTGCTCTCCGAAGGCATAGTCCATAACAAATATAACGGGTTTGTCTGCGTCGGAATTTACGCTCAACAAATCATATGAACAGTCTTTGTTAATAAACTTAGCGCTGTCAAATAGCTGAACATCAATGTTTGCTCCAGTGGTGTCGTCGATAAAAATCATGCCGTTTTCTTCGGCTTTTGACCACACTTGCTTACGCAGCGCCTCATTCCCATCTTGACTGAGGCTCTCGAACATTTCGAGATCCGACTGACCTTGCATCAGTTCTTCCAGTGCTGGACGGGCAAACAGTGAATTCATCACCGAATGCATATTGGCTGAGATAATGTGGATTGGGCGGTCGATGAGGTCGTTCTTGAGCAACTCCTCTTTGATCGTTGTTGCCCATCGCTCCCCATGGATGTGATGGCCCAACCGTTCCCTGAGTAAGGGACTAAACGTAATGGTGCGTTTGTTTCCTTCTGTGCGTTCTTCAATGGCCAGGGATCCTAAGGAATAAACGATGCGCAAAAACCGATCGGTATTATTGACTTGAGCGAAGCTCTGTAGGGCGTCATCGATTTCATCAAAAGTTCTTCCGAGGATTTGTGCTGCATGGATAATAGCCACTTCACGCTGTTTGGAGGTCGGCTTTTTCAGGGCCAAATATTCGCCTAGTTTGTCCCAATCCCTCACCGTCTGTCCACTCTCTTCCACAAGAACTTTATCGCAGATTTTCTCGGATTCAATAAAGAGAAAAGTCAGGTGGGTAAGAATATCATAAATATCACTTCGGCCTCGGGTAATCTCAATATTCATCTGCTCCTGATCGATACGGTAGCAGTTTCGCCTTCTCTTGGGAGGAACGATGGCCGGAATATGAGAACGAGAGAAACCTTCGTCTGAGGTCAGGTTGATAAAGCGGCATTCTTCTATTCCTTCCGGTAAGCGATCCAGCACATAGACCAAGCCTTTGAGTTCCGCCTTCTCCTCTGCAACAGAACCATAAATTTCGGGCCTTAAAACCAGCAGAGCACTTTTGAGTGCCCGCCCCGATACTCCCGAAGGTTTGTAAAACCCTCTGTTGAGCATGTGGCGCATGGTAATGTAGAGTCGCTCAATGGCATTTGTGGATTCCTGAGCTCTTGTGGTTGGGTTGACCTGGGGTACCGACATCCGCTTTTTGAACGCAAAGGTAGAACAATATAGCCCCCGTGCTTCTTAAAGCAGCTAAATTCTATGTGCTCTTGAAAGCCGAAAGGGGGTCCGCAGTGCTTCGGTCATTCGATAATCGCTTGACCTTGTTTTGCCCCCCAAGCTTTCCGATCGATTTCATAAAAGCATCGAATCCACCTGCTTGTATCGAGGTAATCTTTAAGGGTTGAAGAATTTTACCCTCAATCAAATCTTTGTAGTAGCTGTTTTGCTCTTGCATGGACCTATCTATCTCCGAAGCAAAGCCCTTCAGGTCCTCTGGTTCCTGATCGAATTCAATCAGCCACTCGTGATAGGGCAACTCCCCTTCCTCCGGAGCCGTTTGTGGGGCTACTGTAAATTCATTGACACGGGCTGGGAAAGCCTGAATACCCTCCTGGATCGCTTGCTCCACTTCTTTGGCGATCACGTGCTCACCAAAGGCCGAAATAAAGTGTTTGATACGACCCGAAACGACCACCTTATAGGGATCTTTAGAAACAAACCGAACGGTATCTCCAATGTTATAACCCCATAAACCAGCGTTGGTTGAAAGGATCATGGCGTAGTCTTTATTTAACTCTACCTCTTCTAACCCCAGTCGCGGAGGGTTTACTTCAAAAAAGCGATCTGCAGGTATAAACTCGTAATAGATGCCCGCATCCAACAACAGCAACAAGCCATGGTCGTCTTGTTGATTTTGAAAGGCAAAGAAGCCTTCACTGGCAGGAAAGAGTTCTACACTATCCACCGAGCGGCCAATAAGGGATTCAAACTTGGCTCTGTAGGGTTCGTAATTGACCCCGCCGTAAACAAAGAGAGAAAAATTCGGAAAAAGCTCGCCAACCTGTTTGTTTCCTGCGCTTTGCAAGCGTTCAAAATACATTTGTACCCAAGACGGTATCCCGGCAATAACACGCATATCGGCTTGAATCGTCTCTTCTACGATGGCATCGACTTTGGTTTCCCAATCTTCTATGCAATTGGTTTCCCAAGAAGGCATTCTGTTGGCCTGCAAATAGGCCGGGAGGTAGTGAGCCGATATTCCTGATAGGCGGCCATAGTAGATTCCGCCTTTCTTTTCAAGGACAGGGCTTCCCTGCAAAAAGATCATTTTTCCATTCACAAACTCCGTATTACCGGATTCGTGTATATAATGAAGCAGTGCGCGTCTCGAGGCCCGGACCTGCTCCTTCATCGAAATGGATGTGATGGGTATAAACTTAGATCCTGAAGTCGTTCCCGAGGTTTTGGCGAAGTACTTCGGACGTCCTGGCCACAGAACGTCTTCTTCTCCAGCCACAATGCGTTCTACGTAGTTTCGCAGCTGTTCATAGTCCCGAACGGGTACCCGTTCTCGAAAATCTTGTGGTGTTTTAATGGAAGCAAAATCGTGGTCTTTCCCGAAGGCCGTGTTTTTTGCCTGGCGGATGAGTTTCTTGAAAACGGCCTCTTGTGTTTGATGGGGCTGTGCCATCCACTGGGCATCCGATTGAACCACTCGTCTGGCGTAGTGCTTAGCGGCCCAGGCCTTTAAACTCATAGTGTCCTTCTACTTAAAGTCGATAAAGTTTTTGGGGTTCACGGCTTTCCCTCTCTTCCACAATTCAAAGTGGAGGTGAGGTCCCGTGGTCAATTCGCCTGTATTGCCCACCGTTGCAATTACTTCTCCGGCACGGACAACATCGCCCTGACTCTTGGTCAGAGAACCGTTGTGTTTGTACACAGAGGTAAACTCATCGTTGTGCTCTACGATCAGGACATAACCGGTTTCGGCCGTCCATTCCGCAAAAATAACCGTCCCGTCTGCAACTGCTTTTACGGGGGATTTACTCTTTGCGGCGATATCTATAGCGTAATGCTTCTTCAGCAGATCAAACTCCTGGGTGATGGAACCACTCAAGGGCGAAAAGAGCGCAACTGCCTTACTCTTGTCCGAAAGTTCGAATATGCTGTATTTGTCTTCTTCATCCACCTGCCTTCTTAAATCAAGGTCTTCCCGGCTCGGTTTAAGATCAATATTGCTGAGATCAGGTGCTTGAAATTGGCTTTTTAGAGAATCTGGATCAAAATCCACAATGGCCACTTCACCCCTTAAAACACGGCGAATAGTATCGAGATACTGATTGGTATATGCGATTCTTTGCTCCAAAGAATCCGCTTTGTACGTCAAATCGCTTGCCTGTCTTCTCATCTGCGTTGACTCGTATCCCGGGATCCATTCCCGCAGAGGAGTAAAGGCAATGAGCAGGTAAGTCAAGCCGGTCAGGCCCAATATCACAATGGAACCGGAGACAAAAACATTTAAGCGGCTCAGTTTGAAAGACATCTTTTCTTCAAATGTGCTTTCGTTGAGGATCACCAAACGGTACTTGTGGAGTAACCTCCGTTTGATTTCTTTGCCTTTTCTTCTTTTTCTGGCCATAAAAACAAATATAGCAGATGATTTTAATTCGGAGAGGCTTTGGACGAATTATAAGAAAGTCTTAAGAATTCGGCAGCCACTGCAATTATTGGCCCCTCTCCCCGTTTTATTCCCTAGAACTCGGTTCTGCCGAACTCTAATCTTTTTATTACTTTTACTACTCTAAACTACATTATGGATCTTTTAG
>CAZLGZ010000079.1:0-11326 GCA_964558965.1 uncultured Flavobacteriaceae bacterium | reverse complement strand
GCCAGATGGCAGCCGATGCGGGGAACATCAGCATCAAAACAGAGTACACAGGCATTAAGATCGGATACGATCCAGGCTACAACTTCGACTTCGAAATTGTGACCGAGTATGCCGGAGTCAGTGGGAAGGATGATTTTGACATCAGCATTTCCAAGGAAAAATCTTCAGAACGCTACTACAAAGGCTACCGCGGAGAGTCGAATTCGGGGAACAAGGTCTACATCAATAGCGAATACGGAGGAGTAACATTTTACAAAAATTAATAACCACAATAAGGATGAAAAAGAGTGTATTAATTGCATTAGTTATGTGCATGTCCCTGGGAGTTCAAGCCCAATGGGGAAAGAAAATTAGAGGAAACGGAAACTATACCACCGTTGAGAGAAATGTTGGAGATTACGATCATGTGGCCATGGCCGGGTGGTTTGACCTCGACATCGTCGCAGGGAAAGAAGGAACCATCACCCTGGAAGGAGAATCCAACTTGTTGGAGTACATCAAAACAGAAGTTAAAGACGGCAAACTAACCGTAAAGGTGAAAAAAGGAGTAAACCTGAAGCCTTCTGATTGGAACAAGGGAATTCAAATCACGGTCCCCGTGAAAGAAATCAGTGGGGTTACCATGTCAGGATCCGGTGATATTGTTGGACGCACCACCCTGAAGTCAGACACCTTCAAGACCACTATGTCAGGTTCTGGTGATATCACATTGGATGTCGATGCAGACAACGTCAAAGCTACTTTGGCAGGTTCAGGAGATATCAACTTGAGCGGAAATGCAAAGGATTTTACCGCTACTATTTCAGGATCAGGTGATATCAAGGCCTACGACCTAAAGGCGGCTTATGTTACCGCTCAGGTCTCTGGTTCCGCTGATGTTCGGGTATACGCTAGCGAAAAGCTCACCGCTCGAGTATCGGGATCAGGTGACGTACGTTACAAAGGAAATCCAGCAAAGGTCGACAGCAAAGTATCGGGCTCAGGAGATGTCTCCGGCTACCGATAGCAATCAACCTAAATAAACATCAGGCAAGCCCTTGTTCATTAGAACGGGGGCTTTCTTTTTTAGGAACCCGCATGAGTAAAAAGGCTCCAACCAAAAAGAAGACTCCCAGAAAGATAGCGGCATTGCGCATGCTTCCGGTAAGTTGTGCGACCAGACCATAGAGGAAGGTACCGATGATGATACCAATCTTTTCGGCCACATCATAAAAACTAAAGTAAGAAGCCGAATCTTCTGTTGGAGGCATAAACTTGGAATAGGTAGATCTCGATAAGGCCTGTATGCCTCCCATCACCATCCCCACCAAACCAGCAGCAATATAAAAGTCCATAGGGGTCTGTAAAAAATAGGCGTAGACGCAGAGGGCCATCCAAATAAAATTGACCAAGATCAGGGTCCGTATATTTCCAAATCGTTTGGAAGCACCAGCTGTTAAATAAGCCCCCAAAATAGCGACCAATTGAATCAGGAGTATGCTTTTTATCAAACCAAAGGTCCGGTCATCATCACTCCCCCACATAATCTCCTCTTCTCCAAAATAAGTCGCAATCAACATGATGGTCTGCACCGCCATACTGTAGACAAAAAAGGCCACCAGGTAACGCTTCAGACGCTTTTGGTTCTGCAGTTCCCTCCAGACCTTGTTCAATTCCCTGAAGCCATTAAAAATGATACTCTTGCGCTCTCCTTCTTTTCGAAAGCCTTTGGGTAAATGAAAGAAGGTGTATTGACTGAACAACATCCACCAAATCCCCACAGAGACAAAAGAATACCGCATAGCCTTCATGGCCGCAGGATTCGCCTCTGAATCCGTGATGCCAAACCATTCGGGTTTAGTGACCATCATAAGATTGACCACCAAAAGAATAACACTTCCGATATAGCCCAAAGAAAAGCCCTTGGCGCTGATACCATCTTGCTGTTCCGGATAAGCGATGTCGGGTAAATAAGAATTATTGATGGCAAAACTCACCCAAAATCCGACCAGTCCCAGGAGGTACAAACTCAGACTGAGGTAAATACTCTCCAAAGAGAACCAATAGAGCCCTATGCAGGAAAGTCCCCCCATATAACAGAAGAACTTGAGCATTACTTTCTTATTCCCCAAATAATCAGCAATACCGGCCACAATTGGTGTTATGATCGCTATAAAAACAAAGGCAAGCGAGGTGACATAGGAGATCAAGGGTGCTCTGGCAATGGACATACCAAAAACGACTACTTGCTCTACTTCGGCCATTCGGAAAAGCGCTCCGTAATAAATCGGAAAGACTGCCGAGGAAATAACCAGACTGTACACCGAGTTCGCCCAGTCATAGAATGCCCAGGCGTTCAGTAATTTTTTGGATCCTTTAAGGGCTAGAACGCTCAACGGAACGAGGTTACTCCAAACTTAGCGGCTTCTGCCTTAGCTTCTGGAGCCCAGGAGGTAAGGTTCGCGATACGGGTATCGTTGGACGGGTGAGTACTTAAGAACTCTGGTGGTGCGTTGCCTCCACTATTGGCCTTCATGCGCTTCCAAAGCTCTGCTGCCTCATCCGGATTATAACCCGCAATGGCCATGATCTGCAGTCCAATACGATCTGCCTCTGTTTCGTGGCTGCGGCTAAAAGGAAGAACTCCTAAAACGGTAGAGCCAATACCATAGGCCTGATTAAAGGTATTTCGTTTTTGAGGATCCTTGATGGCCACGTTTCCGGCTACCGCCCCAATTTGCTGCACCATACCCGCACTCATACGCTGTGCTCCGTGATCTGCTAATGCGTGAGCGACTTCGTGCCCCATCACCACAGCAATTCCGGTTTCGTCTTGGCAGATAGGCATAATCCCTGTGTAAAAGACAATCTTACCTCCTGGCATACACCAGGCGTTAACGGCTTTATCTTCAACCAAGTTGTATTCCCACTGGTAGTCCTTGAGGTATCCCGGGTATCCGTTCGCATTGAGCCAGCGCTCTGCTGCAGATGAAATTCGCTGTCCTACCCTTTTTATCGTTTCAGCCTGAGACCCTTGTTTAATGACTTTGTTTTCTCCCAGAAACTGATCGTACTGGGCAAAAGCCATCGGAAAAATCTGGCTATTGGGGTAAAAGTTCAGTGTTTTCTTCCCGGTGAAGGGATTCGTTTTGCAAGCGGCAACCGCGAAAAACAAAACGAAAATGAGGCCTAATTTTCTCATCATCTCCTGTGTTTAGTAGCGGTAAATTACAAAAATTTAGATGCCAACCAGATGCAACTCCGTGAAATCCTTGTGGACCACAATGGTATTGTCATCGGAATACTGCACCTTGCTGTAGTTCACTTTTTCGTTATCCAATTCGATCATTCCAATCTTAAATGGAAGTCCGTGGAAGGTCATACGAATGTTTTCGTAAGGGGTAATGAAAGAACCATCCTTAAATTGTTGGATGATGAGCTCGCCATCCTTCCCACGCAAGCGGAACTTACGGAGACTAAATCGTCCCTTCTTGTAGTCGTATCCGTCTTGGTGATCTTCGTAAACTGTCGAGTTTTCTTGGCCTTCCACATAGTACACATCGATGCGCAATTCTTCCAATTTCTTCTCTCCAACATACTGTTGAACCGGGTACTTTGGAATCATGGCTCCCGCTTTAATAAACATAGGGATGGTATCCAGAGGGCATTCCACATACTTCTCTGTTCCGCCGTGGTGGTGCTCATCGGTCCAGTAGTTGTACCACTCCCCTCGAGGCAAATACAGTCTTCTGCCCTGGGCATTGGATTCTTGTACCGGAACAATAAGAATCTGCTCACCAAAGAGGAATTCATCCGTACGGAAGTGCGTCTGAGGATCCGCCTGATCGTAGAAGACTAGCGATTGCAGCATGGGCAGTCCATCCTGAATATACTTGTAGAACATCGTGTACAAATACGGTAGTAATTCGTACCTCAACTCCAAGTACTTGCGAACGATATCGGTGATTTCATCCCCAAAGGACCAAGGTTCCTGGTCTCCATGGTCACCACTAGAGTGTACCCGACAGAAAGGATGGAAAATACCCAGTTGTACCCATCGAGCGAATAATTCTCCATTGGGTTGTTCTGCAAATCCACCAATATCGGTTCCTATAAAAGAGTACCCACTCATACACATACGCTGAGCTTGGACATTAGCGATCCAGAGGTGTTCCCAAGTCGCGACATTATCTCCGGTCCAGGTTGCACAGTAGCGCTGAGTCCCCGCATAAGCGGCTCTAGTCAAGACAAAAGGTCGCTTCGGGAAACTAAACTTCTTGAGGCCGTCATAGGTCGCACGGACCATCTGCATCCCGTATACATTATGCGCTTTTCGGTGGCTACACGGATGCCCATCGTAATCGTGGCGCATATCCAGGTTGGCCGTTTTGGTCGGCACATCCATGATAGCGGGTTCGTTCATGTCATTCCAGACCCCGTGTACCCCAATGTCTGCGATCATCTCTTTATAAAGGCCAGCCCACCATTCCCGTACTTCGGGATTGGTAAAGTCAGGGAACTTACACTCCCCTGGCCAAACTTTTCCTTTAAAATGGGGACCATCGGCTCGTTTACAGAAAAAGTCATTTTCCATGGCCTGCTGGTAAACCCAGTAATCCCGATCAATTTTGATTCCGGGATCAATCATGGTTACCGTCTTCATCCCCATGGCTTCTAACTTTTCGACCATTTTCTTGGGGTTCGGAAAGCGGCGGTTGTTCCAGGTAAAACAGCGAAATCCTTCCATATAATCGATGTCGAGGTAAATCGCATCGCAAGGCAGTTTTAGATCACGGAATTTTTTGGCAATATCCATGACCTGCTTTTCCGGGAAGTAACTCCATTTGGATTGGTGAAAGCCCAAAGCCCACAAAGGGGGTAACTCGGGTACACCGGTTAAATCAGTATAGGCTTCTACCACCTGTGACATTTTAGGTCCGTAGAAGAAGTAGTAATTCATCTCGCCTCCATCAGCCCAAAAGCTGGTGACATTTCGCTTTTCATGGGCGAAGTCGAAATACGTACTGAAAGAGTTGTCAAAGAAAATACCGTAGGCCACATCGTTGTGCAGACCGAGATAAAAAGGAATAGACTTATACAGTGGCTCCTGATCCTTATGGTAGGCGTACTGATCGGTAACCCAGTTGTTGACGCGCTTTCCCTTCAGGTTGATGTGGGAGGCTTTATCCCCCATACCATAGAAGCTTTCGGCCTGTTGGGTGACCTTGCTCATCTTCACCACATTTCCACCGTAAGCGAAATTTTCTTCCCAGTGAAAACCGTTCTCGTCTTCACTGATCATATTGCCATCCAGGTCCGTGATTTCGACCTTGAGGTTGTCTTTTTTGATGTAGACGATCAATTTGGCCGTGGTAATCACATACTCGGGTGGTCCTTCCGTTACCTCTAAAACATTGTATCCCAAAGAAACATCATCGGCGATTGCATAGGAAAAATCAGGTTCAAAAACGTGTTCCGTTGCGTATCGAAACCGCAAAGCGCTATCGCGCAACACAGTGACCTCGAGGATTACTCCGTTTTGAGTGGTGAAATATACACGGTCGTTCTCTCTGCGGAAATCGACTATTTGATTCGGAAATTGATTGCCTCTGTGGGCTATTTCGGTATTGGTAATCATAGTGAATAGGCGCCTGGAACATGAATTTCCACTGGCTTTTTATCAATATTCTGTTGATGAATAAGTACTCAACGAGGACGCATCCGCATTATTGAGCAAGCTAACCAATTTGTGGGCAGATTCTTACTTTAAAACCACCATACCCAGAGGTGGGAGCTTTAGTTGCACAGACTGAGCACATCCGTGCCAGCCCACCTTCTCTACTTTAATTTTTTCGTTGAGTTGACCGGTCCCGGCAAATCGCTTGTCATCGGAGTTAAATACTTCTTTGACCCGGCTGGCCTTGGTCACCCCTACCCGATAATTCTCTCGAACTACTGGAGTAAAATTGCAGACCACGACCACATCGTCCTTGGGGTCATCGGTTTTACGAACAAAGGAAATCACGGAATTTTCATTGTCGTTGTATTCCAACCACTCAAAACCGTCATAACTGAACTGCTTTTTATGCAGGGCTGGATACTTCTTATACAAGCTGTTCAGAGATTTGACCAGCTCCTTCACTCCGTTGTGAAGAGGATAATCCAATAAATCCCACTCCAGGCCTTTTTCGAAGTTCCACTCCGAGGTTTGACCAAATTCTCCTCCCATGAAGAGGAGCTTGGTCCCAGGGTGGGTGAACATATAACTGAAGAGCAGGCGCAAATTGGCAAAGCGCTGCCATTCATCTCCCGGCATGCGATAAATCAGGGACTTTTTCCCGTAAACCACCTCATCGTGCGACAAAGGCAACATGAAGTTTTCGGTAAAGGCGTAGGCCAAACTAAAGGTGATATCGTTCTGGTGGAAGCGACGGTGAATAGGTTCTTTTTTGAAGTACTCCAGGGTATCGTGCATCCACCCCATCATCCACTTCATTCCAAAGCCCAAACCTCCTAAATCCACGGGTTTGGAGACACCCGTAAAGGCTGTAGACTCCTCCGCAATGGTTTGTACATCCGGAAAGCTAGCATAGACTTCCGTATTCAGGTCCCGTATAAAGGAGAGAGCTTCTAGGTTTTCGTTGTTCCCGTACATATTGGGTTCCCATTCTCCCTCTTCACGGGAATAATCCAAATAAAGCATGGAAGCGACCGCGTCGACCCGCAAACCGTCCGCGTGGTAATGATCTAGCCAGAAAATCGCATTACTGATCAAGAAGGCACGGACTTCATTACGGCCGTAATTAAAGATCAAGCTCTTCCAATCCGGGTGGTAGCCTCTTCTTCTGTCTGGGTGTTCATACAGGTGAGATCCGTCAAAAAAGCCCAAACCGTGCGCATCTTCCGGAAAGTGAGAGGGTACCCAATCCAGGATGACACCGATTCCTTCCTGGTGGAGTCGATCCACCAACAACTTGAATCCATCCGGATTTCCAAAACGGGAAGTGGGGGCAAAATAGCCTGTGAGTTGGTATCCCCAGGAAGGATCATAAGGGAATTCCATCACCGGCATGAATTCTACATGGGTAAAGCCCATCTCCGCCACATAATCCACTAACTGTTCTGCTAATTCCTCATAATTGAGGTACTCCCAGCCGTTCTTCTTTCTCCAAGATCCCAAATGCACTTCGTAGACGGAATAAGGACTCTCCAGACTGTTGTGCTTTTTTCGACTGCGCATCCACTTTTGGTCCTCCCAACCGTATTGACTGTCCCAGACCATGGAGGCCGTTTTGGGTGGGTGCTCGGCAGCACGGGCAAAAGGATCCGCCTTTTCCGTTACCACGCCATTGTGATGCGATTGAATTTTGTACTTGTATAAGGTACCCGATCCCAAGCCCGGTATAAAGCCTTCCCAAATCCCACTGCCATCCCAACGCACCATCAAAGGATGCTCTTCTTCATTCCAGTGGTTAAAATCACCAACGACGGAAACCGCAGCGGCTGATGGTGCCCAGACGGCAAAGTAGACTCCCGCCTCTCCTTCAACGGTGGTGACATGAGAGCCTAATTTCTCGTAAAGGCGGTAGTGTTTTCCGCTTTTAAAAAGGTCAATGTCAAAATCAGTAAAAAGAGAAAAGGGAAGAACGGCGGCGTTGGTGCTCATAGATCTGCTTTTGTAAGTGCAATATTACGCAACTTTTATATTCAGCACTCCCCGAAAGAGTCTGAAAAAGAAGGAAAAAAAGGGATTTCTTCCCCTATTTTTGAAGGGGGCCAAAAAAAGTGGCATCCTTTTTGTTTTAACAAGAGAAAACCAAGTGTAATCAAAATTAAAGAAGATGAGAAAAGGATTATTTTACAGTATAAGCGCGCTATTTTTAATTGTTATGACGGCCTGTGAAGGACCAGTAGGACCTCCAGGGTTTGATGGACGCGACGGATTGGATGGACGAGATGGCCAGGATGGTGTAAATATCCTTGGGACAGTGATCGATATTCAAGGAACCTTTGACGCCTCGAATAACTACTCCATCTTGTATGAATTTCCGCAGACCGTAGAAGTTTTTGAAACGGATATTGTATTGGTTTATCTGTTGTGGGACCAAACCACCGACAGCAATAACGAGCCTGTCGATATTTGGAGACTCCTCCCTCAGACCCGTATCCTGAATCAGGGACTCTTGCAGTACAACTACGATCACACCTTCTTGGATGTGAACCTGTTCCTGGAAGCTGATTTTGATTTAGCGACCCTTATGCCAGGTGACACAGATGATCAGGTCTTCCGTATTGCCATTATTCCTGCGGAAGCTTCTGGCTCTGCCCGTGTCAACTTCAACGACATGCAGGCCGTGATGAACCTTTTGAATGTAGAAGAAGAAAACATTCCTAAAGTGAAACTTTAATACCCTTCTTGAGAAGGAACCTCAATATAATTTTTGAATAAGCCAATAAGCCCTGACGTGTTCAGGGCTTATTTTTGTTATACTGAAAGGTCAAGACCTCTTTTTAGACAAAAGAAGAGGAATTAAGTACCTTGAACACAAGGAAAATCACACATGAACGAAGAGCAAAACTACCCCGGCCAAAAATCGGAAGAGGATTGGAAAAGTCAACTGAGTAAAGAGGAATACCGGGTTCTCCGTAAAGGGGGAACTGAATTCCCTCATACCGGCAAATACAATTTGCATTTTGAAGATGGAAAGTACAGCTGCAAGGCTTGTAATGCCCCTCTTTTTGAAAGCGAACACAAATTTGCTAGTGGATGCGGATGGCCTTCTTTTGATCAAGCGATTGAAGGGGCTATCGAATACCTTCGAGACACCACCCATGGGATGATTCGCACAGAAACCCGTTGCGCAAATTGCGGATCTCATTTAGGGCACGTTTTTGACGATGGACCCCGAGAGACCACCGGGCAACGATATTGCATAAACTCTGTTTGCCTCGACTTCGACGCACCGGAATAAAACACTTAATATGACCGAAACCTTTCTGGAATCCATCACCAAAGAGTTTAACCGATACAAATCCTACGGAGACAAAACCCTGGAGCGTTTGACCCTGGAGCAAATGCTGTGGGAGCCCGCCGCCGATGTGAACAGCGTGGGGGTACTTGTCAAACACATGAGTGGCAATATGAAGAGCCGATTCACCAATTTCCTGACGGAAGACGGCGAAAAGAGCTGGAGACACCGGGATCAGGAATTCGAAATAGATTTCGAGTCCAAAGAAGAAGTCGTCGCCCTCTGGGAGGATGGCTGGGCCATTCTCTTTGAGGCCTTGGAAAGTCTGAATGCAGAGAATTTCGGATCCACCGTCTACATCCGCGCAGAGGCTCACAGTATTCCTCATGCCCTCCATCGACAATTAGCACACTACGCCAGTCATGTTGGGCAATTGATGTACCTCGGTAAAATCATTTTAGGAGACCAATGGAGCTCCCTATCGATTCCCAAAGGTCAATCGGCAGAATTCAATAAAAGAATGTTCGGGCAGTAAAAAAGCCCTTTCTCCAATGCGGGCTTCTGCTGGTGCACAAGCCGAACTTCCCACTTGATTTTTGACGCTTTTAATGCGTACTTTTGCCGCTCGAATCAATTTATAACAAAGAAGCCACATGAGTCATTTTGATGTCATTGTTTTAGGAAGTGGACCTGGAGGGTATGTAACCGCCATCCGTGCGTCTCAACTCGGTCTAAAAACCGCTATTGTTGAAAAAGAAAGCCTCGGAGGAGTGTGCTTGAATTGGGGATGTATTCCGACCAAAGCCCTTTTGAAGTCTGCACAGGTTTTTGACTACCTCAAACACGCTTCAGATTACGGGCTTACCGTTGGTGAATACGGTCACGATTTTAACGCTGTCGTAGGACGAAGCCGCGGTGTTGCCGAAGGAATGAGCAAGGGTGTTCAATTCCTGATGAAGAAGAACAAGATCGAAGTGATCATGGGCTACGGAACACTTAAGGCAGGGAAAAAGGTAATGGTTAGTCAAGCCGATGGAACCCAAGCTGAATACAGTGCTGACAATATTATCGTTGCAACAGGGGCTCGCAGCCGCCAACTACACAGCTTGCCTCAAGACGGTAAAAAAGTAATTGGATACCGCGAAGCGATGACGCTGGAAGAGCAACCAAAAAAGATGATTGTGGTAGGAAGCGGTGCGATCGGAATCGAGTTCGCTTATTTCTACAACGCCATGGGTACAGAGGTGACGGTTGTCGAATACATGCCTCAAATTGTGCCGGTCGAAGACGTTGAAGTTTCTAAGCAATTGGAGCGCACCTTCAAAAAATCAGGAATCAAAATCAAAACCTCGTCCGAAGTTACCCAGGTGGATACTTCCGGCGAGGGGGTTCGCGCAACAGTAAAGTCCGATAAAGGCGAAGAAATTCTTGAAGCCGACATCTTACTTTCTGCCGTTGGAATCAAATCCAATATCGAGAACATCGGATTAGAAGACGTCGGGATCATTGTTGACCGCGATAAAATCCAGGTAGACGAATTCTACCAAACCAATATCCCAGGATACTATGCCATTGGCGATGTTACTCCAGGACCTGCCTTGGCGCACGTTGCATCAGCAGAAGGAATCCTGTGTGTCGAAAAAATTGCCGGTATGAAGGTGGAGCCGTTGGATTACGGAAATATTCCTGGATGTACCTATTGTATGCCGGAAATCGCATCTGTCGGTCTTACTGAAGCCAAAGCCAAGGAAGCCGGTTACGATATCAAAGTGGGTAAATTCCCTTTCTCTGCCAGTGGTAAAGCGAAAGCCAGCGGCAATTCAGATGGATTTGTCAAGGTCATCTTTGATGCCAAGTACGGAGAGTGGCTCGGCTGTCATATGATTGGTGCCGGGGTAACCGATATGATTGCGGAAGCCGTAGTTGCTCGCAAGCTAGAAACTACAGGACACGAGATCCTCAAAGCAGTTCACCCTCACCCAACCATGAGTGAAGCGGTGATGGAAGCCGTGGCAGATGCTTACGACGAAGTGATTCACTTGTAAAAAATTAAAACCGGCCATTGTGCCGGTTTTTTTATAGAAAGCTCTGTAGTGCTAATTCGTAACTCCGGAGACCAAAGCCGAGCACAACTCCTTTACATACCGGAGACAAATAGGATTTATGCCGGAACTCCTCCCGGGCCATGGTGTTGCTGATATGAACTTCAACTACAGGGGTCTTGATCGCCTTGATGGCATCTGCCAAGCCGATGGAGGTGTGGGTATAGGCACCGGCATTTAGAATGATCCCCTCCCCTTCAAATCCACACTCGTGCAGTTTATTGATCAGCTCCCCTTCCACATTGGATTGGTACATATCTAAATGCACTTCAGGAT
>CAZLGZ010000078.1:0-11470 GCA_964558965.1 uncultured Flavobacteriaceae bacterium | reverse complement strand
GGTCTTCAATAGTATGAATCAAGAAGTGTAATCCACCTTCTTTGGACCAAGGCACCTGGGTTTGGCTTCGAACAACTTGTATCTCGAGATATAGTTTCGCCGGTTTACCGGCCTTTTCCCAAAGCGCTAAGCATTGCTGTTCCAGGTATTCCGGAGTAAATTCCATGGGGATCGCGTAACGAAGCTTACGCATCGAAGCCATGAGGTGAAAATAATGCTCCTCCCAAAACGGAATAAAGCCGTCCTGAACCCAAAGAGGTTCGGTTAAAGAATCTCCGAAATAAAAGGATCGATTAAAAATTGAAACCGGAATCTTATCGTATTCCAGAAGATTCCCATCCAGGTTCCATAGTTGCATACCCGAAATTTAGAATCGCAAAATTAAGAAGAAAGCCCTCGACAAAAGGGTTTTGCAGTCTTAAACTGAGCCCAGAATATGCTTGAGGTCTGAGATTTGGTTATCCCAAAGCATTTTAGCCTCATCCATTTCGGACTCTTCAGCGAAATCCGTGATGAATAAGGAGACATCAGAGGTGATTTCATCCACGATGATGCGCATCTCAAAATAGCTGTTGTCCTCGCTGTCGTCCCAAGCAAATCGAGCAAATTCATCACTTTTTTTCTTGAGAAGTTTTGCATCCTCTTCCGCCCCGTCCCAGATAAAGACAAATTTTTCGCCTCTGGAATTGACATTGTCGGCAAACCACTCCGATAAACCAGAAGGTGTTGAAATGTATTGATAAAGCATTTGAGGGGAAGATTGGATCACAAATTCAATCTCAAATTTGATCTTTTCACTCATGTAATAAGGGGTTATTGACTTGGGGTATTCTTTAATTGGAGGTAATATAAAAAAATAAACCACATTTCATAAAATCAATTCTCATTTTGAGTTCGGCAAAACTTTCTTTTATATTTGCACCCGCAAAAAAGCTCTATTGTTCATAAAGAGTTTTTGACCACGATGGCGAGGTAGCTCAGGTGGTTAGAGCGCAGGATTCATAACCCTGAGGTCGGGAGTTCAAGTCTCCCTCTCGCTACAGCTTTAGAAGCACGAAAAAAGGACTCCATTTAGGGGTCCTTTTCTTTTTTGCTAACTTCCTTCCCATCGAATCGATATTACCCATAACGTGAACCCACGAATCATCACCCTCGAACCCAAGCAATTCATCGGCCAAAGTCTGGAAATGAGTTTAGTTAACAATACGACCGGTCAACTCTGGGGGCAATTCGCTCCTAGAATCAGAGAAGTTCAAAAAAGAGTGAGTGAGGACAAAATTTCTTTACAGGTCTACCCCGCTGATTACTACCAAAACTTCAATCCCGCAAACCCCTTTGTCAAATGGGCCGCAGTGGAGGTAAGCACATTGGATCACATTCCAGAAGGAATGAAGTCCTTTCTTTTAGAAGGGGGGCTCTATGCGGTATTTGACTACAAGGGCTCAAGCGCTGACCCTTCTATTTTTCAGTACATCTTTTCGCAGTGGATCCCCTCTTCCCCCTATTCGGTGGACGACCGCCCCCATTTTGAAGTCTTGGGAGTCAAATACAAAAACAATGATCCGGAATCTGAGGAAGAAATCTGGATTCCTATTCGCCCAAAGTAAGACCAATAGGTATGAGGTCGTTGTACCAAGCTTTCCACATTTTTGCTAACTTTCTTGACTGAGCGGAATCATTCTTGCATCAATTTTCATTTTGAATAAGAATAGTTTTGGCACTCCCTGACCTACTTAAGCTAGTATTCTAAGGTGAACTGAATTACAAATGGACACCTCTATAAATCTTGAAATTAATTTTCCATGAAATATTTAGTAAAACTGCTAATGCTCGCTATACTGGTCTCGGCCTGTAATACAAAACAAGATCCTAAAGAAGAAAAGCCAACTTTAGAACCAGAAATGGCCTTGGATAGCACGGTTGCCGAAAAACAGGTCAATTACAAAGCCATCGATTCAGACGAGGCCCTTGTTGCAACAGCTCTTATGGCCGCTCCTGCCGAAAGCCGAGAAGGATGCAAAGTAATCGGCTTCAATATGGCCGGGGAGTTTGTAACCTTTCGCGAAGGCAGCAACGAATTCATCGTCATTACCGACGATCCCAGTAAACCCGGATTTAATGCAGCCTGTTACCACCAAGATTTGGAACCTTTTATGGCCCGAGGTCGAGAGCTAAGAGCCCAAGGCAAATCTGGTGGCGAAATCTTTGACATTCGGGAAGCGGAGGCCAAATCTGGACAACTCGATATGGGAAGACCTGGATCAACCTTGCATATTTATTACGGCTCTAAGGCCAACTATGAACCCGAGACCTACAAAGTAGAGGATGCCATCTACCGTTACGTAGTCTACCTCCCATTTGCAACTTCGGAGTCTACAGGTTTACCGGAAGTACCGATCAGCCCAGACCATCCATGGATTATGAATCCCGGCACTCACCGGGCCCATATCATGATTTCCCCTAAGCCAGAAACCCAAGACTTTTAGATTACTTGCGTCATGAGCCGAAACTCCCCTCTCCTTTTCTTTATGCTGTTTTGCGGGCTCACTTCAGCTCTGGCCCAGTCGACCAGTTTTCTGGATTCTCTAAAGCTGAATCTGACTAAGGATCTCCATGACACCGTTCGTATCGGAACGCTCAATCGCATCGCTTATGAATACGATAGCGATTCAACCGAGGTTAGCCTTTATTCTGAGAAGGCCATTAAACTATCCAAGAAAATCAATTACACTCTAGGCGTTTGTAATGCCTACACCAACCTGGCCTGGATGACCATGCAAAGAGGTGATTACAAGCTGGCTGCTTCCTACTATAATCAAAGTCTTGAAGAAGCTGAAAAGGCAGGTTTATTAAAGGAACAAGCCCGGGCATACAACGGGCTCGGAATGCTCTACGAATACCAGGGAAAAAGCTCAGAAGCCCTAGACTATCACTTAAAGTCTTTGAAAATCCTGGAAGATATTCAATACACCGAAGGCCTTGCTTCCAGTTATAACAACATCGCCAATATCTATCTCAACCAAGAAAAAAGCGATGAAGCCTTGAAGTATTACTTCAAAGCCTTAGAGATTGACAAACAGTTCCTGAACATCCATTACCAGAATGCCAAATACGGAATGGGTTACAGTTTCAACAACATCGGTAACGCCTACCGGACGAAAAAAGACTACCAAAAAGCGCTGGAGTACTACCAAAAAGCGCTTGACATTAAGGTAGAATTAGGCAATAAAAGAGATCTGGCCTCTACATACAACAGTATGGGAATAACCCATTTCTTTCTAAAAGATTATAACAAAACCATTGAGTACAATCAAATCGCACTGGACTTATACCGAGAAGTTGGAGTAAAAACCAGACTGGCGATGCCCTTAATTGAACTTGGCAATGCCTACAGAGAAACAGGCCAACCAGAAAAATCCTTGAGTTCGATTCAGAAAGGCCTCGAAATAGCCTTGGAAATAGGAGAAGCCCATGTAATAGCAAAAGGATATGAAGCACTTTCAGAAACCTATGCAGCGATTGAGGATTACCAAAATGCTCACAAAAACCTACAGCTTTTCAAGAGTATTGAAGACAGCATTAACACCTCACAATTGAACGATCGCCTGATTCAATTGGAAGCAGAATATCAATTCAAACTCGAAAAAGAAGCCCTTCAAAAGGACATACAAAACCAAAAGAACATTCAGCTGGCCTCTACCTTAGGCTTTCTCCTTGCCCTTGTTCTGCTTTTGGTCGGTTACCGCTATTACCAATCCAAAAAACAGTCAGCTGATCAGTTGCTGGCTAAAGCCTATAAGCTGTCTTTGGCCAATGCAGAGAATTTCTTGCAGAAGGAAGAGATCAGTCAACAAAACCAGCAGCTAAATGAGCTTCATCAGGTTAAAGACCGAGTATTTTCCATCATTGCCCACGATTTAAAATCTCCAATTGTCAGCTTGCAAACCTTGCTTTTGATGTTTAAAGAAAATTCCGGCTTAAGTCCTAAGCAGATGGAAGACTATATGGATCGCGTTGCCCGCAATGTTGCTGGCATATCCGATTTGCTCAACAACCTCCTGTATTGGGCTAAATTTCAAATGCAGGGAACAGTTCAACTTCACCCCGAACCATTTCAAATAGAAGACTACATTCACGAAAGCGTTTCTACCTTCCAAGAAGTGGCTGAAGAAAAACGGATTCAAACGTGTATTCAGGTAGAAGAAGATTTACCCAAGGCCCTGGTGGATTTAGAGGTACTGAGATTCTTGTTTCGCAATTTGCTCTATAACGCTTATAAGTTTTCTCATCCCGGTGGAATAGTCAGGGTGAAAGCATTTCAAGACAAGGGACAACTTATCGTCCAAGTAGAGGATCAAGGCATCGGTATGAATACAGAGAAGAAGCGATCTCTTTTTCAAGGCCTCGTTCAAAGTCAACCGGGAACATCCGCTGAACATGGAACGGGTCTAGGGCTGATGCTTTCAAAGGAATTCATTCTTCAAAGCGGAGGCGAAATTGGTGTTGAGAGCACTTTGGGTGAAGGAAGTACTTTTTGGTTTAGTCTACCGATAGCCTTACAAGAAGAAAAAGCAATTTAAAAGCATGGCTCACGGCAGTTTAGATCAATTTAAAGCCTTCTTAAGGCGAAAAAAGGATCGAAAGAGTAAGAGTGACGGCAAGTTCGACAGTTCCGGTCTTTCTCAGTCTGCAGGGGATTTAGAGTTTCCTGAACCTAGTGAAGAGGAATTGAGAGCGGTGAAAAATGAAATTCAAAAGAAGGCTTCCCGATCACGAGTATTGGATAAGATCATCCTCGGGATTATAATAATTAGTGCCCTGGCCTTTTTAATCTACATGAACTTCTATGCCTAATTCTAAAACCTATTCCTTCAAAACCGAACGGCTCTTGGTCAGGTGCTACGATCCAGCGGATGCTCCTCTCCTGAAGGAAGCCATCGATAAAAGCTTAAATCACCTAAAGCCCTGGATGCCCTGGGCCAATGCGGAACCCGAATCCGTTGAGCAAAAAAGAGAGCGCCTCCGACAGTTTAGAGGACAATTTGATCTGGATCAGGATTTTGTTTACGGCATTTTCAGTCTGGACAATACCCAGTTGATCGGTTCTACAGGATTGCACACACGAATCGGTAAAAACGCCCGTGAAATTGGGTACTGGGTCCATATCGACCATCAAAAGAAAGGCTATATCAACGAAGCGGTTATTGGGCTGGTAAAACTCGCCTTTGAGTTGGAAGATGTGGAACGCCTCGAAATTCACTGCGATCCAAAGAATTACGGCAGTAAGGCCATCCCGGAGAGATTGGGCTTTACCCATGAAGCGACCCTTAAAAACAGAGTTAAAGACAGTGAAGGGACCTACCGAGATGCAATGATCTGGACTCTTTTTCGGGAGGATTACAGAGCAGAACGTTATAAAAATCATTTATTTACGGCATTCGATATCGTAAATCAACCCATCAAAACGATTGACACATGAAAAAGTTCATCATCACCCTCCTCTTTATCTGCACAGCTGTAGCAGGATATGCTCAGAAAAAGCACATTCCACAGAGCACCCCCTTCGAAAATGTACTGAAGGCCCTTACAAAGAATAAACCCTTACTCTTTAAAAACTCGTTTAGTCAACGGGTCATTGACGGCGAAGAAGATCTGACCGTTTGGGCCGAACGCATTGAAGAAGGGAACGAAAATTTCGGAAGACGCTTTCCGGATTTTAAGCGAAAGGACTTTCGCTACGGGTTTGATTCAGCCGAAACCAAACTCATCGTTTTCTACAAAGGAGAAGAGGCCTTTCGGATGAAAGTCCTTCAAGAAGGAAAGAAGTGGAAACTGAACGAAAAATAAGCCCTACTTCAGCACCCGTTTTACCAGTTTCTCGATGGTGAGTCCTTGAATTAAAATGGAGAAAGCCACCACGATATAGGTCAGAATCAAGAACATATCGCGGTGCATATCGGCCGTTAAGGTAAAGGCCAGAGCGATTGATATTCCTCCACGAAGTCCACCCCAGGTCATGATTAGGTTGGTCCGGGGCACAAACTCCAACTTCTTCTCGTATAGCTTAACCGGCACCAAAAGAGAAAGGTAACGGCAGAGCAAGACGATCGGAATACACAGAACACCAGCGAGAATGTAGTTGGTATCGTAGACTAAAACCAGCATCTCCATTCCAATGAGAACAAAGAGAATGGCATTGAGAAGAATATCCAATAACTCCCAAAATTTATCCACATAACGCTCGGTAACCTCCGACATAGCGGCAGATCTCGCTCGATCATTACCCACCAGAAGACCCGCAGCAACCATCGCTAAGGGCGCTGAAACGTGCAGCTTATGGGCTACCACCGTTCCCACCATAACAGTAGCCAGTGTGATGATGATTTCTATGCTAAAGTCATCAATGGATTTCATGAGCATAAAGGCAACCCAACCAATAAAGACCCCGAGTAGAATCCCTCCAAAGACTTCCAAACCAAAAAGTTCCGCGATTTCTAGAGGATCGATGCTTTCGCCACCTTTCGCGGCAATGCCAAAGAGTGTCAGGAATATAACAACCCCTACTCCATCATTGAAGAGGGATTCCCCAACAATTTTGGTTTCGAGCTTCTTAGGCACATTCGCCTTTTTAAGGATTCCCAATACAGCAATGGGATCGGTAGGCGAAATAAGAGCTCCGAAGAGAAGACACAGCACGTAATTGACTTCAATACCCAGAGCAGCCAGCAAATAGAAGGTCATGGTACCCACCAAGAATGTCGAGATCAATATACCCAAGGTGGCAAAAAGTAAAATGGGCCAGCGCTGGGTCTTGAGTTGCTGAAAATGGGTATGCAAGGCCCCCGCAAAAAGCAAGAAACTCAACATATAATCCATTACTACTTCCTCAAAATCAATCTGTTTGATCAAAGAAAGCTCAACCTGGTACAGGGTATCATCAAAATAACTCAGTCCGATCACCGCCAAAGAAAAGAGGATAGCGATAAGCATTAAACCAATCGCGGTTGGTAGTTTGATAAAACGGGCATTGATGTACCCGAATATGGCGGCTAAAAACGTAAGGGCTGCGAGTATTTCGTAAAGCTCCATGAGGTGATTGATGATTAGAGTGCCAAATTAAAGATCAAATTTGAACTGGCTTACTACAAGGATCAAAATTAAAAAAGTTCCTATTTGTTGTTGCGAATTCATCCCTCATTCGTTTACCCCAAAACGCATCACATGAACGCTTTAAAAAAGCTACTTTTCGTCTTTACTGTTCTTGGTTTTCAATTCGCTTTTAGCCAAGGAAACCGTTCTTCCTTCAGCCGCGATGAAGTCCTGGAAGACCTCGATTATCTCTACCGTTCTCTTGAAGAAACGCATTACGACCTCTACGCTTACACAAGCAAGCAAGAAATCCAGAAACACTATGATCTTCTGAGAAAGAGGATTCACCAGGATTCGCTTAGTATAAAAGAAATCACCGGTCTCTTTCAAACTTTTACTGCAAAGGTGAACAATGGACATACTGAGATTATCTTCCCAGTTGTCCAATACCTGGAGTACGCCGAAGGAGGTGGAACTCTGTTCCCTTTAGAGCTGGTCATCGAAGACGGAAAGGCACTAGTAAGAAATAACCTGACTCCTTTAGATGAACTTCAAAAAGGAACAGAAATCCTTTCTATTGATGGAACTCCGATCATGGAGGTATTTAAAAAATTATCAGCCACTGTTTCTGCGGAACGCCCCTACTTCAAGTACACCAAGGCAGAAATCATCTCCTTCCCGAGACTCTACTGGCAAGTGTATGGAAGCAAGGCCCGTTATGAGGTCGTAGCAAAAGTAAATGGAGAAGAAATCCATAAGCAAATTGAGGCCGTACCAGCTCTAGACGGCTTCGAGATGAAAAGATGGGACATTCTGATCAATGCTCCCAAATTCAAGCAGTACAAGAAGGTGGCCTACTTGAATCCAGGTGACTTTGGAGGTGATTTAGACCAATTCAAATCCTTTATCGATTCCGCCTTTACCCAAATACGAACAAAGAAATCCCCAACCTTAATCATCGATTTACGCTTCAACAGGGGCGGTGATGATGTGTACAGTGACTACCTGGTCTCTTACATTGCCGATAAACCCTTTCAATGGAACTCTTCTTTTGAACTCAAATCCAGCGCGATTTTAAAAAAGCACGTTCGAGATAACAGTGACCTGACGACCGAATACGCGAAAAGTATACTGGGTCATAAAGACGGCGAACGCTTTTCATTCCAATTTGAGAGCACCCTTCCCCAACCCAAAAACAAAAGATACAATGGGAAGGTCTATGTTTTGGTTAACCGCCAATCCCATTCTCAATCCGCCGTTACTGCGGCACAGATACAGGACTACGGCTTTGGCAAAATTGTAGGGGAAGAGACTGGAGATTCCCCTTCTCTTTATGCTTCACAATTGACCTATACCTTGCCGATAACCGGTATCCCAGTCAAAACGGCTAAAGGTAAAATCACACGAGTGAATGGAAGTGAGGCCGTCCAAGGGGTTCAGCCCGATATCTTTATCCGCGATCACCTAAGAGACGATAAAGACGAAATATTGGAAGGCTTATTGGCCCAATTGGAAGCCGGTCGCCCCTAAATGAGAATTTCTTTCTGGCTTTCTTGCTACCTTTAAAACAAAGCAAACAGCCATGAATAAAATTCTTTCCCTGTGTTTAATCCTTAGCCTGTACTTTTCTCTGAATGCCCAAAGCAATGCCGAATTGGGTGTTGGGGCCATGGGAATTGTAGTGAGTGATATTGAGGCTTCTGAAAAGTTTTACAAAGAGATTCTGGGGCTCAGTCCGATTGGAGGATTTAGCCTCGACGAAGCCTGGAGTAAAGAGGCCGGAGCAGCCAACAACAGGCCCTTCTCGGTAAAACAGTTTAAGCTACAGGACCGTCCATCGGGGACCATCGTCAAATTGGCCTACTTCGAAAAGACCAAAAAACAAGCTCGTCCCAAAGGAATCGATAAGCGCTCAGGGGTGAATTACATCACCCTCTATTACACCAAAGAACATTTTGACAAGACCATCGAGCGAATTGAAAAAGCTGGCATAGAGCTTGTGGGATGGGTAAAGCGAGAACGCTATCAATTGGTATTTGTACAGGATCCTGACGGTATCTATGTAGAATTGGTTGCGCCTCCAGGAAACTAATTGAACAGAGTGAGAACCGAACTTGAAAGCCTGATCCAACAGTACCGAGATGTCCAAAACGGAGTGCTTTGGATGGGAGCCAATTATCTACGCCGCTTTAACGAGTTAGAGGGAAAGGACGCTTTTAGACGCCCCCTACCCGATCTCCACAGTATTGCCGAAATCTTATCGCACCTGACTCTTTGGCGTCAAGAGACTATTCTTAAGATTCAAACAGGCAGTGGCAGTAAAACCGAGGAGTGTGAAGAAAATTGGCTACCCAACGAAAAACTAATTCCCCTGGGTTGGTCTACTGTACGAGCCAACTACGAAGAAAGTCTTGAAACCATTATTGATTTGCTCGCAGATCAAGACGATTCTTTTTTGGATCAAGAATACTTCGATACCGATTTTAAAGGCCATTACCCCTACCGCTTCGTGCTGCAGGGCATGCTGCACCACGACTTATACCACCTGGGTCAAATCGGTCTCATTCTCAAATATTTAAAACACCAAGACCTCTATCCTTAAAATGACAAAACTACTTCGCTTTGTAATTGTACTACTGGTTCTAGCCGCAGGAGGCGGATTTACCTTCCTTCATCTTAAGGGAGGCGAATTGATTACAAAAAGAGACCGACGATTGAATGAAGCCACACCGGAAGACTTGGAACTGGACTACGACAATTTAGTGCTCATCGGTCAAAATGATCTGGAGTTGATAGGTTACTGGACCTTAAGCAAAGAAGAACCGAAGGCCGTAGTCATCCTCGTCCACGGGATTGGAGGGAACAAGGAACAAATGATGAGTAAGGCCGATCTGCTTGCTCAGCAAGGCTACGATGCCATCCTTTTCGATGGTAGAGGACATGGCGAAAGTCAGGGAGAACACATCACTTATGGTTATTACGAGAAGGAGGATGTAAAACGCATCGTTGATTTTATCAAAGAAGAAAATGACAGTATTCCCATTGGTATTTGGGGCAACTCCATGGGTGGAGCCATTGCCTTACAAGCCTTGGAAGCAGATGAAAGAATTCAGTTTGGCGTAGTGGAAAGTACCTTCCGGTCCCTGGACGAAGTCGTTTTTGACTACGGCAAGCGAATGGCGAAAGGCGTCATGATCAAGCAACTTTCGGACTATGCCTTAAAGCGGGCAGCCGAAGAAGCAAACTTCGACCCTACAGTTGTTCAGCCCATTGAATCGGCCAAAGAAATTGAACAAGCCGTCTTGATCGCTCACGGTGATTCGGATAAAAGAATTAGTGTTGACAATGCTCAGGATCTTTACGACAGTCTTAAAACCGAGAAGAAAGAACTAGTCATCGTACCTGGAGCTGGACATCTGAATATGATGGAAGTCGGTGGAGAAGGCTTTAAGAGTCTAGTCATGGATTTTGTAAACAGTCAGGTTGAAGCTCTTGAAGAATAAGAGCTCTTTCTGAAACAAAAACTGGTACGGCTCGTCAATAAGGCATGAACAAACACACACTTTTGGGGTGTACTCTACTCGCCCTGCTTACCGCCTGTCAATTTCAGATTGACCAATCTGATAGTTCAACTACAGAGGTTGAACTTCAATTACCCGATAGCTTATCTGCCCGCAGAATTCAATATGTCCTTGATATGCGGCAGAAAGCAGCTGAGCAAATTTGGCCCGCCTTTGGCGAGAAAAAGGTAGAAGGCCCTTTTATTTATTTTAATGGAGAAGATTCGGAGGTATTCTTTCCGAACCAACAAGTATTGAATAGCCTAAGCAATACAAAAACCCATAGCGAGGATTATGTATTGAGTCCCCGAACAGACTCCATCCCTTACCATTTCGAATTGATGGTCAGTTTTGAAGAAGCTGACTCAACCAAACTGTATTACAACAATCCAGTACAGCAATTTTTATCGGTAGAAGAAACGGGGATCTATATTTCGTCAGTAAACAGCACAGAAAGTTGGAGTGTAATGGTCTTGCATGAAATGTTCCATCATTTTCAGTACAATACTCCTGAATTCAAGGAGTACACCAAAAAGAGAATCGCGCAATTGCCTTTTGACATTCGAGATTTGCGTAAACTCTGTTTGGAGGACAAGAGCTTTTTAGAAGCGGTTCAAAAAGAGAATGACTTATTGCTTCAGGCCATCGATCAAGAACCCAACCGCATGGCCTTAATTCAATCCTATCTAAATGCCAGAAAAGCCAGAATGGTGCAATACGGGAAGGTCTACCCTTTATTGGAAGAAGTAGAGAATTTCTACAACATTCAGGAAGGTTCTGCACGCTTTATGGAATATAAAGGAATGAAAGTTATGGAGCAG
>CAZLGZ010000077.1:0-11709 GCA_964558965.1 uncultured Flavobacteriaceae bacterium | reverse complement strand
AGGCCTTGTGTGGCCCAGACTTATTCCTATTTTTGCTTAATGCTTACGGATCGAAACCTCTTTGTCGTTTTTTGGCTGATGGTGCTGCTCACAGTACCCAGCTGTGATTCGTTTTTTAAAGAAGAGTTCGAACAAGTTCCTCTAGCCAGAGTGGGTAATGCTTATCTCTATAAAAACGAGGTAGAACAGGCCATTCCAACGGTCATGAGCCCCGCAGACAGCGCAGCGTTTATTACGGACTACATTAATAAGTGGGCTTCCAAAGAGCTTTTACTTACCCGTTCCAAGATCAACTTACCTGATGAGACCCTAAACGAATTCGATCGTTTGGTGGCGGATTACCGGGCTGAGCTTTACACACGTGCTTATGTGGATGAGTTGACCCGGCAGATGAATGACTCGGCGGTGACCACCAAAGAATTACTAAAATTCTACAACGCGCAGAAGGAGAACTTTAAGCTGAACGAAAAAATTTATCAATTACGCTTTATTGGTTTACCTCCGACCTTTCTTAACCCCGACTTGGTTCAGGATAAAATGAAGCGTTTTGAACAGGAAGACTCCCGTTACCTGGATTCTATTTCTGTCCACTTTAAGAAAGCGCATTTCAATGACAGTATCTGGGTTAGCGCTTCCCAATTGATGACGGAAATACCCCCATTGAACTACAAGAATCAAGATTCTTACTTAAAAAAATCAAAATTCTTTGAAATCAAGGACAGTACGGGTGTATATTTCGGCCGTGTAATGGCCTCCATGGATGTCAACGATCAAGCTCCGTTCACCTATGTAATCCCTGATTTGAAGGAGATTATCCTGAACAGAAGACGCCTGGACTACGTCCGGCAAATCGAAGCAGACATTCTTTCTGAGGCCACCAAAAAGAATGAATTTGAGAATTATCAAGAGAAACAAGAGTAAGGTACTAAGTGTTACTTTACTGTTGTTCAGCCTGCTTGCAGGTCATGCACAAGAGAACTCCCCAGCAGATTCCACAGCAACAACTCCGGTGAGTAGCGATTCCCTTGCTCTAGCCCAGTCTAGTATGCAAAAAAGTGCCGCTCTGCCGGCCGACACCACGACGGCGCGCATCATGCGTACTAAAGTTGATGGGGTTGCCGCAGTTGTTGGAGATTATGTTATCCTCAATTCTGATATTGATAAGCTTCTTGCTGATATCGAAAACCAAGGCGGTTCTACACAGGACATTACAACTTGCCAGCTGCTTGGTAAACTCATGGAAGATCGTTTGTACGCTCACCAGGCCATTCAGGATAGCCTTTTAGTTTCGGATGCACAGGTCTACGGGACCAGTGATCGTCAGGTACAGCAGTTGATCTCCCAGGTAGGCTCTTTAGAGAAGGTTTTGAAATTTTACCAAAAACCCGATTTGGTGAGTCTGAAGGAAGAGCTCAATGAAATCAACCGGTTGCGTTTGCTCTCTGACAATATGAAGCAGAATATTATCGAAGAACTTGAGGTTACTCCAGAGGAGGTGCGCGAGTTTTTCTATGGTATTCCGGAAGAGGAGCGCCCTGTTTTTGGCGCGGCACTCTCTATTGCACAAATTGTCAAATCACCGCAGCCACCGGAAGAAGAAAAGCAGAAGGTGATCAATCGCCTCTTAAAGATCAAGCAGGATATCGAAGAATTGGGTTCCAGCTTTAGTATTAAAGCGGTTTTGAATTCAGATGATGAGGGATCCAAAGACAACGGGGGCTTGTATGCCGGTATTACCAGAGAAACCCCCTTCCTAAAGGAGTTTAAGGATGTCGCTTTCAGTATAAAAGAAGGAGAGGTTAGTGAGCCTTTTGAAACAATTTACGGATACCACATCTTAACGGTAGACAAGATCAGAGGTCAAGAAAGAGATGTACGCCATATCTTGATTCGTCCAGATGTTCCTGACGATGTTATTCGCGAAGCCAAGATGGAGTTGGATTCTATTCGCCAGCAGATCTTGGATGGAAAACTCGATTTCCAGGAAGCCGCTCGAAAGTACTCAGACGAGAAGGAAACCAGTGGGGACGGAGGTCAATTGCGTAATCCTATTGATTTTTCAGATCGCTTCGAGTTGACCAATATGGATCCGAAGCTCTACAATCAGGTCCGTAATTTGAAAGACAACGAGATTAGTTACCCCCTAACTCAGGAAGATCCTCGTGGAGGACCGCCCCAATTCAAGATCATGCAGATCACCAACCGCTTTGACGAGCACAAGGCTGACTTTGCTCAGGATTATCTGAAAATCCAGGAGCTGGCTTTGAGAGAGAAGCAGGTCAGGGTGATCAGTAAATGGATTGCTAAAACCATCGAAGACTCCTACGTGCAGGTGAACAAAGAGTTCAGAGACTGCGATTTTGCCAACAAGTGGGTAAAGGAGTAGGCCTATGTCAGAGAAAGAAGCAGTCGTTAGGCTCGGCGAAAAACACAAAGCATTACGGCAAGAAATTGGGAAGGTGATCATCGGACAAGAAGCCGTGATCGAGCAGATTCTCCTTTCTATCTACGCTGGAGGACACTCCTTACTTATCGGGGTTCCAGGATTAGCCAAGACCCTGATGGTAAACACCATAGCTCAGACCTTAGGGTTGGATTTTAAACGTATTCAGTTTACTCCGGACCTTATGCCTTCTGATATCGTCGGAAGCGAAGTGCTGGACAACGATCGCAATTTCAAGTTCATTAAAGGCCCTGTGTTTGCCAATATTATTTTGGCCGATGAGATCAACAGAACTCCTCCCAAAACCCAAGCGGCACTTTTGGAAGCGATGCAGGAAAAGGCGGTGACCATTGCGGGCCAGACCCATACATTGCCCAACCCTTACTTTGTGTTGGCTACTCAAAACCCAATAGAGCAGGAGGGTACTTATCCTCTGCCGGAAGCACAATTAGATCGTTTCATGTTTGCCATCGAATTGGATTACCCCTCGGTGGAAGAAGAAATTGAAGTGGTTAAAGCCACAACCAAGGAGCAGAACAATGAGGTCAAGGCCATTTTTACGGCTCAAGAAATCCAAGAAATTCAGCAGTTGGTTCGCCGTATTCCGGTAGCCGACAATGTTGTCGAGTTCGCTGTTCGACTGGTGAGTCGTTCCCGTCCGGGATTGTCTTCTGCCAGTCCTTTTGTTCGGGATTATCTGGACTGGGGTGCCGGACCCAGAGCTTCCCAAAACCTGATCCTCGGTGCCAAAGCACACGCCCTCATCAACGGTAAGTTTTCGCCGGATGCGGAGGACGTACGAGCTGTTGCGCTAGGAATTTTAAGACACCGTATCCTCAAAAACTACAAGGCCGAAGCGGAAGGAATTACCGATGCCCGTATAGTAGAGGAATTGATGTCTTAAGGGGGATCTAATTGAGAAAGAGTCTATACGGTCTTTCGGCCCCATTTTCGTAATTTTGCAATTATTCAAAAACCACATTAAACTATAAATCCATATGGCTTTCGATATTGATGTAATCCGGAAGGTGTACTCTCAAATGGGAGAACGTGTTAATGCCGCCAGAGAATTGGTGGGTAAACCCCTCACATTGGCTGAAAAAATTCTTTACAGCCACCTTTGGGACGGAACCCCGAATACTGTTTTTGAGCGAGCCAAGGATTATGTTGATTTTGCCCCGGACCGTGTGGCCTGTCAAGATGCTACGGCACAGATGGCCCTTTTGCAATTCATGCACGCCGGTAAGCCAAAGGTTGCTGTTCCCACGACTGTACACTGTGATCACTTGATTCAGGCAAAAGTAGGAGCGGAAGCGGATTTGAAACGAGCAAACCAAACCAGTAATGAGGTTTTTGATTTCTTGGAATCAGTCTCGAACAAATACGGAATTGGTTTCTGGAAGCCAGGAGCCGGGATTATCCACCAGGTGGTTTTAGAGAATTACGCTTTCCCTGGAGGAATGATGATTGGTACGGATTCGCATACGGTGAATGCTGGAGGACTGGGAATGATTGCTATCGGTGTTGGAGGTGCTGATGCTGTGGACGTAATGGCCGGGATGCCTTGGGAGCTTAAATTCCCAAAACTAATTGGAGTGAAGTTGACCGGAAGCCTTTCTGGGTGGACTGCTCCGAAAGATGTGATTCTTAAAGTGGCTGAAATCCTTACCGTAAAGGGAGGAACAGGCGCTATTATCGAATATTTTGGCGAAGGAGCCTTGTCCATGTCTTGTACAGGAAAAGGAACCATCTGTAATATGGGGGCAGAAGTGGGAGCGACCACCTCTACTTTCGGATACGATGAGTCTATGGACCGCTACCTTCGAGCGACCGACCGCGCAGATGTTGCTGATGCAGCCAATGAAGTGAAGGAGCACCTCACAGGAGATGCGGAAGTATACGCCAATCCTGAGCAGTATTTCGATCAGGTCATTGAAATTGACCTTTCGACCTTGGAGCCGCATTTGAATGGACCTTTTACTCCGGACTTAGCGACACCGATCTCTAAAATGTCGGAAGCGGCCAAGAACAACGACTGGCCTTTGCAAGTAGAGGTTGGATTGATCGGTTCTTGTACCAACTCTTCCTACGAAGATATTTCTCGTGCAGCCAGTTTGGCTAAGCAGGTTGCTGATAAGAACCTGAAGACCAAATCAAAATTCACGATTACTCCTGGATCAGAGCAGGTGCGTTACACCATCGAGAGAGACGGGCTTATTGACACTTTTGACAAGATTGGAGCAACCGTATTCGCGAATGCCTGTGGACCATGTATCGGAATGTGGGATCGCTACGGAGACAAAGCGGCAGACGGACCTCGCAATACGATTGTTCACTCGTTTAACCGAAACTTTGCTAAACGTGCGGACGGAAACCCCAATACCCTGGCCTTTGTCGGATCACCTGAATTGGTCACCGCTATCGCCATTGCTGGACGTCTCGATTTTAACCCTCAAACGGATACCCTGATCAACGAAGCAGGAGAAGAGGTTAAATTGGATGAGCCTCGAGGCTATGAATTGCCACCAGAAGGCTTTGCGGTGGAGGATGCTGGTTTTATCGCACCAATGGAAGATGGAAGCGGGGTACAAGTCGTCGTTTCTCCTAGCTCAGAGCGTTTGCAGTTGTTGGATCCTTTTGTTCCGATTGCTCCTGCAAGCTTACAGGGCATGAAGCTACTCATCAAAGCCTATGGTAAGTGTACTACCGACCACATTTCTATGGCCGGTCCTTGGTTGCGCTACCGAGGTCACCTCGATAATATTGCGAACAATACCTTGATTGGAGCGGTTAACGCCTACAACCAAAAAACCAACTTCGTCAAAAACCAATTGACTGGAGAGTACGGAGGTGTTCCTGACACCCAACGCGAATACAAAGCGGCAGGGATCAAGACCTTAGTAGTCGGAGATCACAACTACGGTGAAGGTTCTTCTCGTGAACACGCTGCGATGCAGCCTCGTCACCTAGGTGTCGCTGCGGTATTGGTGAAGTCGTTCGCCCGTATACACGAGACCAACTTGAAGAAACAAGGAATGTTGGGCTTGACTTTTGCCAATGAAGCGGATTACGATTTGATTCAGGAAGACGATACCATCGACTTCATCGATATCCAGGACTTTGCTCCAGGAAAACCCCTTCACATCCGATTCACACATGCAGATGGATCTGTTGATACCATAGAGGTCAACCATACCTACAATGAGGCGCAGATCAATTGGTTCAAAGAAGGTTCGGCCTTGAATGTGATCAAGAAGGAAAATGCGTAAAAAGACGCTGCTTAATCTGCTGCTGATACTCCTGATTGCGGTATTCTTTATTCCTCAACTAGGAGTGGGTTACTTTTTTAAGATCATGGCCAACAGAGCCTTTGCTGCCAGCCCGGAGATTATTCAGGCCAGTAGCAGAGAGAAGATAGCGGATTATAACTGGCGCTTAAAAGACGAATCCTGGGATATTTTCAGCTTTCAGCGTTCTGAAGGGAAGTGGATTTTCATCAACTTCTGGGCGAGCTGGAAGTTGCCCTCTGAAGCCGAAATGAACGGTATTGCGGAGTTCTACGAAAAGTACGGCTCCCAGATTGACTTCTATATCATAACCAACGAAGAGCGGCCGCCTGTGGAGGAGTTTATGGAGCGGCACGAATACGATTTTCCGGTCACCTATCTGATTATAGGGGATCCTCGACCGATTGAGGAGGGAGAAGTGAAAGTTCCTTCTTCTTATCTAATCAGTCCAGAAGGAGAAATCGTAGTGCACACCGAAGGCATCGCCAAATGGAATTCCGATGCTTTTTTTAAGGATATCGATACTCTGTTGGCAATGACTTCTGGTGAGTAAGCAGGTCACAACACTTCGGTTTTTTCGCTTTTCTGGCTGGTCCAAGTTATGGGCCTTTGGGATGATGCAATTCGCCCACCGTCCCTTAAAAAGGGTAAAGGGGCAGCAATTCTACAAATTGATGGGCAGTGGTAAACAGGCCTTTAATCCCTGGCCTGATTATACCACTTACGCCTTATTACAGGTTTGGGATTCCGATGAAGATGCACGGCGTTTTCATGCCCAGGCAGAGATTGCCAATCGCTATATCCGCAAATGCGATGGCACCTGGACTTTGTATATGAAGAATGTGATCAGTCGAGGGCTGTGGGATAAGCGAAATCCTTTTGAGAAGAGTTCTGCGCTCGACGAGAACAATCCGCTTTTGACGGTGATCACCCGCGCCACCATCAAGCTCAGTTTACTTCGGCGTTTCTGGAAATATGTTCCCTATTCGCAGGAAGGCATGGATCAGCACAAGGAGCTGAGGTACACTAAGGGGATAGGAGAGATTCCCTTTACCCAAATGGCCACTTTTTCGGTATGGGAGTCCATTGATGGACTTAACGCCTTTGCTTACCAACAGAAGAATCACGTGTCTGCGATAAAGCTGACGCGAGAACTCAATTGGTATAAAGAGGAACTGTTTAGTCGTTTTCAGCCTTACGATACGGAAGGCAATTGGCCAGAAACCTTTGAGTTGAAAGCACTAATAAACCAGGAATAAGGTTCCGAAAAAGAAGACTTGAGCCAAATAGAGGTGCAAAGAGATGGGGTAAGAGCCTCTGTTGCCTGCTTTATCCCATAGCACTTGCAAACCGAAACCAAGGACAAACCAGCTGATGTAATTCTCTGCTGGTGGGTGAGGCTCGAAGGTCCAGAAATCGAAGAGGGGTGCCCACTGTTCCAGTAGAAAATCCAGGCCAACCATCAGTGCCGCTCCCAAAGCCCATTGTGCCCAGACGCTTTTTAACCACTGTTTGGCCATGGCCGAAGTGGCCAAGGTCAAAAGGGCCCAATAAAGACCGATGAGATAGGGTACACCCTGAAATTTTGGACCAAAATTCGATCCATAGCTGTAATCACCAAAGAACCATCCCCAGTGTACGCCCATCCACTCCGCGGCCATTCCTAGACAAGCGATCAACAAAAAGACCAGTATGGATTGCTTTTTTTGTACAGGGTATAGCCATAAAAACACGGCCAGGCTAACGCTGAGATTAAGCGGGGTCTTCTCGATAAACCAATCAGTGTACCCCAAACCTATTCCAATGACACCAGAGAGGTGGAACAACCAGATGATTCCGATCCCGATCCAAGTATTTTTAGTGGAGTTGGTACTCATAGCAATTAGGCGCTTATCGTATTGGGCGTTGGGATGAGATCTGCGGTAATCCTGGCCGATAGTAAGCAAAGGGGAATTCCTCCCCCAGGATGAACCGAACCTCCGCAAAAATGCAGGTTCTTGATCTTAGAACTGAAGTTTGGATGCCGTAAAAAGGCGGCCATTCGATCGTTACTGGCGGCTCCGTACAGTGCTCCCCGGTAAGAAGAGGTCGCTTCTTGAATACCGGGTGGGTCAAGGCTGAACTCCGTTTGTATGAGCGGTTCAATATCGCATCCCAAAACACGGCTAAGCTTTCCCAGAATATTTTTTCGGGCTTCTTGCTTGAGTTCTTTCCAGTTTTGCCCGTAGTCTCCGGGAGCATTGATCATCACGAACCAATTTTCGCACCCCTCAGGCGCATCTGAGGCCTCTTCCTTGGAGGTGATATTGATATAGACTGTCGGATCAGGATGCAGGGTTTTCTCTTCAAATAGGGCTTTGAATTCGCCCGGGTAATCATCACTAAAGAAAATGTTGTGGAGGTCCAATTCCGGAAAACTCTTTTGGATCCCCCAGTAAAATATTAAAGCAGAACTTGAACGTTCTTGAGCGAGAGTTTTTTCTGGTGCTTTTTGATCAGGCATCAGTTGGCGATAAGAAGGAAAGACATCCATATTGGACACTACCTTGTCGGCTTCTACCTTGTTCCCGTTTACTTGGATTCCGACGGCAATACCCTTTTCGACAAGGATGCGTTCGACCTTTTGTTCAAAATGAAATTGAACACCAAGTCTTTCGGCCAAATTCCAAAGACTTTTGGTTATGGAGTGCATTCCGCCCACTGGGGAATAGGTCCCCAATTCCATTTCCAGATAAGGAATTAGTGACATGATACCGGGTGTTTTGTAGGGAGAGGAACCGTTGTAGGTGGCGTAACGGTTAAAGAGTTGGTTCAGCTTTTCGGAATTCCAATAGGCCTTGTTACTTTGATCCAATGTTTTGCTCAAATCAAATTTTGCCAGGTTGGACAGGGCTTTGAGGGTATCTCTGCTCAGGTAGGTAGTCCATTTGTGCAGTGACTTTTCTAAAAACAGGGACTTGGTCAGCTCGTACTTGGATTTATTGCGTTTTAAGTAAGCCCTTAAGCGATCTGGTTTTACGGAGAATGCATGGCTCGCTTCCAATACAAATTGATCGACCTGAGCCGGGGCTTGAAAGCGCGTACCATCCTCCCAAAAATAATGGCAGACCGTTTCTTTTTGGGTGTACCGAAAATGATCTTCCGGAGATTCTCCGGCCAGTTCAAAGAGTTCGTTAACCAAGTGAGGTAAAGTGAATAGCGAAGGGCCTAAATCAAAGCGATAACCGTCTTGGATCTGCTGGTGGAGTTTTCCTCCGGGATAGGCGTTGGCTTCATATACCTCAACCTGATAGCCCTTAATCTGTAAACGGATAGCCGTAGCCAGACCAGCAACACCTGCGCCGATCACCACCGCCCGTGGCATTAACGCTTAAAGTATTTTAAAGGAACCCAAAGCATCCCAAAGCATTCACCGTCGTCTTTGCCTAAATGTTTGTGGTGCATTTTGTGAGCGCGACGAACCCCTCGGGCATACCAATTGTTCGCATTGCGGAACATCTTGAATCGCTGGTGAATAAAGATATCATGTACAAAGAAGTACGCAATTCCATAGGCCAAAATACCCAGTCCTAAAGGCCAACCGTACCAAAAGGAAGTATTGTCAGCGATCATGATCAAAGACATACTCAAAACGGCGTAGAAGATGAAGAAGGCGTCGTTGCGTTCAAACCAAGAATCGTGATCTTTTCGGTGATGATCTTTATGCAGCGACCACAAAAAGCCGTGCATGATGTACTTGTGGGTAAACCAAGCCATCCCTTCCATGACGGCGAAGGTGGCCAAAAAGATGAGGATCCCGATAAATATGGTCATGGGTCTAAAACAGTTGCAGTTTGTAATTTACGTAAGACTTGGCCAAGAGCCCAAATTTTTCGTAATCCGGAACGCGAATTCTCGTATGCTGGATTTCCATGGGAGGTGTACTCTTCAATTTTTGAAGCAAACGGCTGTAGTAGCGGTAAGCGGTGTAGACTCCAAACTTACATTCTACAGGCAGCTCCTTGATTCCCTCGTATCCTTTTGCAAAGTCAGCGTTGATTTCTTCAATAATGCGCACCTTAGAAGCCTCGTCCAGTTCCATGAGATTGGTATCCGGGAAGTAGGTTCTTTCAAGTACCTCGTAATCCGCTTTGAGGTCGCGTAAAAAATTAACCTTTTGAAAGGCAGAACCCAAAGCCATGGCCGAGTCTTTTAAGCGCTCATAAGCTGCGTCGTCACCTTTGACAAAAACGCGCAGACACATGAGGCCCACCACATCGGCAGAACCGTAGATGTATTCTTTGTACTCTTCTTGTGTTTCGTAATCTTTTTTGCTCAAGTCCATGCGCATGCTTTTCATGAAAGCATCGACCAGGTCAGGAGTGATTCCGTATTTGTGATACGTATGCTGAAAAGAGTTTAGGATAGGGTTGAGGCTGATTTTGTTTTCAATGGCCATGTGCAATTCTGTTTCGAAACGATCGAACAAATCCGGTTTGTTGTAATCGTGAAAAGAATCGACGATTTCGTCTGCAAATCGGACGAAGCCATAAATATTATATATATGACTTCGAATGCTACCTGAAAGCATTCTGGTCGCCATCGAAAAGGAAGTGCTGTAAGAAGTGGTCACTACCTTGCTGCATTGGTAAGAGACCGTGTCAAAGATTGATTTCATTGGGCAATTGATTTTTTTTGGATGAGATCCGATACCAGCTTCCCCGAAATAAGTGACGGAGGAACGCCCGGTCCCGGTACGGTCAGCTGACCGGTGAAATAAAGGTTCTTGACTTTGCTGCTTTTCAGGTTAGGACGCAAGAATGCGGTTTGTCTAAGGGTATTGGCCATGCCATAAGCATTCCCTTTAAACGAGTTGTATTCAGAAATGAAGTCGTTTACGCAAAAGCTTTCTTGAAAAAGAATATGCTCTTTTACAGACTGATCTGTAATCCGCTCAAGACGTTCAATAATGATATCGAAGTACTGGGCTCTGAGCTCAGGAGTATCTTCTAATCCGGGGGCAATCGGGATGAGGAAGAATCCGGCTTCTTTGCCTTCTGGTGCCATGGTCTTATCGGTAACAGAGGGAAAGTTCACGTAAAACAAAGGAGAAGAAGGCCACTGCGGGTGGTCGTAAATTTCTTCTGCATGTTTTCCGAAGTCGGTATCAAAGAACAGGTTGTGGTGCTCGATACCTTTGAATTTTTTGTTGAAGCCCACATAGAATAAAAGGGACGATGGGGCATAGGTTTTGGACTCCCAGTATTTTTGGGAGTACTGGCGGTAGTTTTCAGACAAGAGACTTTCGGAGTGCTGGTAATCCGCTCCGCTAATCACAATGTCAAAGGTGAACTCACGCTGATCTTCTAACCGAAGCCCATTGGCCTTGCCTTTTTCTACAAGTATTTCTTCTACTCCGGCACGGGTGTAAAAGTGCACACCCAACTCTTCCGCCAGGCGGACCATGCCTTTAATGATTTCGTACATGCCTCCTCTCGGATGCCAGGTACCTAAACCAAAATCAGCGTAGTTCATAAAGCTATAGAAAGAAGGTGTTTTGTTGGGTTTTGCCCCTAAAAAGAGCACCGGGAACTCCAGGGTCGAAATCAACTTGGGGTTCTTGAAGTTTTTTCGGACTTCGTCGCTTATGGTCTTGAAAAATTGATCAACACGGGCGACAGTTTCAGGGGTGACCAACTCTAAAGGAGAGAGTCCGGGTCGGAGTACCACCTTGTTGATGGCGATGTCGTAATTCTCCTGTGCCTTTGCAATGAATTTTCGCAGGGGCACAGAACTTCCTGGTTCAATACGATCAAATTCCTCAGCGATTTTGTCCATGGTATCACCGATGGTGATGGTGTCATCCGAGAAAAAGATCTTGTAAGCCGGATCCAGTTTGTCTAAGGTGTAGTAATCCGAAACTTTCTTCCCAAATTGGCCGAAGAACTTATCGAAAATGTCTGGCATCCAGTACCAGCTGGGGCCCATGTCGAATGTGAA
>CAZLGZ010000076.1:5633-11777 GCA_964558965.1 uncultured Flavobacteriaceae bacterium | reverse complement strand
GAAGAACAAGCTGCGACCATTGAGCGCCTGGAAGTCGAATTGAACTTTTTCAAACGAGAGCTTTACTCTATTCAAGAGCGTGACGAAACCTCCAAAGAGGTCATTAATCGCATCGCCACCACAATTCTGGGCAAACCAGATTATATGGCTATTGCCTGGGAGCTGGCCCATATCATACCTGTTTACCTCAACTGCGACGACTGTATTTTCTATTGGGTAGATCATGAAGACCAAGAACTCTCCCAAATCGCCGCCTATGGAGAAAAGGTCTATAACGGCGAGATTCTTAACCACCTTACCATCCCTATCGGACAAGGGATCGTTGGCTCCGTTGCCAAAAGCGGAAAGCCCGAATTGATCCACGATACGTCAAAAGATCCGCGCTACATTACGGATTTAGAGCAGAACTTTTCAGAGATTACCATTCCTATTCTATTTGATGACAAAGTGATTGGCGTACTCGATTGCGAAGCCAAACCGACTTATTTCTTTACCACCAAACAACTGAGCACCCTAATGAGTGTATCTCGGTTAATTGGATTGCAGCTTCACAATGTGCTCAATATGCAACGTCTTCAAAAGGCGGAGGAAGCTGCCCAAAAGCTCAACCTTACTTTGCAGACCCGCAATGATGAACTAGAGCAGTACGCCCGGATTGTTTCCCACGACCTCAAGTCCCCTTTGAGAGGACTTTCTTCCCTTTTTCATTGGATTAAGACCGACAATATAGATGCGGTAAAAGAAAGCAGTCTAGAGCATTTCGACCATATCGAAAGCACCTTGAACCACATGGATAATTTGATCTCCAGTCTTTTAGAATATTCCAGTTTAGACGCGCGAAAAGAAAACCAGGAATCCTTTTTGGTTCAAACCTTGGTGGACGATTTATTGGTCACCATGCCCGTTCCTGAAAAAGTGGAAGTCAAAACCGAAATGGAGGCAGGGCTCGAAATCAATGGCTTCCGACTTCACTTTTTCCAGATCTTTCAAAACCTTATTTCGAACAGTTTAAAATATGTCGACCCAGAAACGGGAGAAGTCATTATCCGAGCCAAACTTCAAAACGGTTATTACCGTCTCGAAGTAGAAGATAATGGGGTGGGCATATCGATGGACCAGCGCAAAAAGATCTTCCAACTGTTTAGAACCGCCGGAAATCATAAAGATGAAACCGGAGTAGGTCTTTCGATTGTTCAAAAAATCGTTCAGCTCAATGAGGGTTCCATTTGGCTCGAGAGCGAACCAGGGGAAGGTGCACATTTCTTTGTTGAAATTCCGGAAGGTCAGCGCTAACTCTTTTCCATGTCCAATTCCAATCCCACGACAAATCTCAAAAACAAAGTAGCCCTGGTCACCGGCGCAAGCCGAGGTATCGGCAAAGGCATCGCCATTGCTCTTGCCAGGGAGGGGGCCACGGTGTATATCAGCGGAAGAACCGATGTACCCTCATCAAAAAACAGTCTGGGAGGTTCTTTAGAAGAAACACAAGCCGAGATCCATTCTTTGGGTGGTGTGTGCATCCCTATTCGCTGCGACCATACCGTGGATCAAGAAGTAGATGACCTCTTTGCCCAGATCATAGAGGAAAGTGGAAAAATTGATCTTTTGATCAACTGCGCCTGGGGAGGATACGAATACTTTAATGACGGAACGGAGTTTTGGAAGGAAGATGGATTCTGGTCTGCGCCCATGGAGCGTTGGGACAAGATGTTTTCTGCCGGCGTCAGGGCCGGCTACAATGCAAGCCGCATCGCTTCGAATCATATGATCAAACAAGGTTCTGGTCTCATCGTCAATTTTTCCTTTTGGGCATCTCAGCAAAACGACAAAGGAGTGGCCTACGGAGTGGCCAAGGCAGCCACAGATCGAATGACCGAGATCATGGCGCATGAATTGCAAAAACACCACATCGCGGTTGTCTGCCTTTATCCGGGCATCGTTCGTACCGAGGCCGTTTTGAAAGCCGTCGATCACTTCGACTTGAGCAATTCAGAATCAACAGAGTTCATGGGAAGGATTATTTCAAAATTGACCACCGACCCTGAACTCATGAAAAAATCAGGTAAGATCTTTATCGGAGCTCGTTTAGCTCTGGAATACGGAGTCCTCGACACGGACGGCCGACAACCCCGCCCTTTAAGCCCCGAAGATGTCTAGCAGCCCATTTTAAATTGTAATTTAGGATGATGCAGTCCCTCTTAGCCGACATTAAAAAATGTACCCTATGCCTGCCCAGCTTACCCCAAGGCGTAAACCCGGTTATTTCTGCCAACGAGAAGAGTAAAATCGCCATTATCGGGCAAGCTCCCGGTAGTGTGGTCCATCGAACGGGCATTCCTTGGGACGACAAGAGTGGTGAACGCTTGCGGTTATGGCTGGATGTGACCAAAGAGGAGTTTTACAACAAGGATCTCTTTGCGCTCATTCCCATGGGGTTTTGTTACCCCGGTAAAGGCAAGAGCGGGGATTTGCCTCCAAGGCCGGAATGCGCCCCCAAGTGGCACGAAGCCGTCTTCTCTCAGCTCCAGGAATTAGAGATCATCCTGCTGATTGGCACCTATGCCCAACAGTATTATTTACAAGAAGCCATGAAGAAGACACTCACCGGGACCGTGCAAGCCTTTGAGGAGTATTTACCCCGTTATTTTCCTTTACCGCACCCCTCACCGCGGAACAATATCTGGCTAAAAAAGAACCCGTGGTTTGAACAAATAACCTTGCCTGAATTAAAAAGAAGAGTTCATCCGCTTACAGAGCCCGGCCGAAATACATAAATTAAACCCATGCAATTCACCACCAATCCTATTTACGTTCTCGCTGTTCTTTGCCTCTTGATCATCCTGGCCATTTACGCCGGAAAAACCCGATTTGGCAAGCAGTTTGGCCCCGCCCTCTTGGTCATTGTTTTTGGCGCCATCCTGGCCAATTTCGGGCTCATTCCCACGGCCTCCAACAGCATCGAACTCTACAGTGGCATCTTTACCTACATCGCTCCTATTTCCATCTTTTACCTCCTTCTGGGGGTAAACCTGTCTTCCTTAAAACAAGCGGGCTTGCCGATGATTGGACTCTTTTTAATCGGTTCTCTAGCCACTACGGCCGGCATCCTGATCTCTTGGTTTCTCTTTTCCCCTGCCGAAGTCCTGGGAGACAAAGCGGCCATCATAGCTGGCATGCTTACCGGAACCTATACCGGTGGGAGCATCAATTTTAATGCCGTGGCCCTGGAATACGGATTTCAGGAAAACGGGGTGCTCTATGCCGGGACCATTGCCGTTGATAATGTCATCACCACTTTGTGGATCGTAGTTACCCTCGCCCTCCCCCACTTTATGCAAAGAATCTGGAAAGCGAGTCGTAGCGCTTCGTCGGAAGTAGAAAGTCAAACAGATAGCCAGGAGTCAAAAGCAGGAATGAGTCTATCCGGGTTGGCCTGGTTACTCTTTTTGGGTATTGCCGGTTTTTACCTCTCCGAACTGATCAGCTTGGCCCTGCCGGGGGTTCCTTTTATCCTGATCCTTTCTACCCTCGGAATTCTTTTGGCTCAGGTAAAATTCATCACCCGCTTACCGGGCAGTCATGAGTTAGGGCTTTATCTGGTTTATCTGTTCTTGGCAGTCATTGGGGCCTATTGTGAGCTCAGTGCGGTTGCAGAACTCAAAGAAGTGGGCGTTACCCTGATCCTCTTCACCGGGGTCGCTGTTCTGTTGCACGGACTTCTCACTATTCTCTTAGGAGGATTGGTTTACCGGGATTGGCAAATGATCGCTATTGTCAGTCAGGCCAATATTGGTGGCGGTACCACGGCCATTGCCCTAGCCGAAACCTTTAAGCGCAAAGAATTGGCGCTTCCAGCTATTTTGGTCGGCACCCTCGGAAACGCCCTGGGAACTTACCTCGGCTTTTTAGTCGTTTATATTTTGTAAGGACTAGTCTATGGCGGTGTACACCTTAGACACGATTTTCCACTCCCCATCCATCTTGTAGAGGGTAATGTAATCCGTATAGGCATGGCGATCGCCCTTGTAGTATATCAGTTTGGTCACGGCCACATCCTTGGTAATATCAACCATCCCAATCTCTCCACGAACTTCTTCCCCAGCCTTGTGTGGCAACTCGCCTTGGGCACGGCGTTCCACTTGGCGGTCTCTCCACTGCCCAATGGGGCGTTTAAAAATTTTGCCTTCCGCAGTACGTCCAATCATTTCGAATGAAGGATGAAAACCCTGGTCTATTTTGACCGAATCCCCTTGATTTTGTAAGCCATCGATATAAGACGAAAGCACTACCTCCTCGATGGTTTTTTGTTCTGGATGAGGGGTATCCACTTGGGGTTCAGGAGTTGGCTGCGCTTGGTTGCAGGCGCAAAACACCACTGCACATAACAAAAGAGCGATAGAGGATTTCATAGTTCTGACTTTAGACCATAAGATAGGGATAAAGTGCAGCATGGGAAGATTTACTAACTTCCTTATCAATAACTGCTAATTCCAGCCGCCATGAAATACCTCCTTCTCTTTTTTTGTGTCTTTCTACTACCTTTTTCAAGTCAGGCACAGGTACAAGAAAGCGATAGCCTTAGCCTGAACGTATTCCTAAGTGCTCACCCGGACGATTGGCAGCTGTTTATGAACCCCAATGCCTATGAAGCGATCAAGGCTAAAAGTCAAGTACTCTTTGTGCATACTACAGCAGGCGATGCCGGCACTGGGATGGGGTATGAAGATTACACCCTGGCCCGAGAAGCCGGGAGTCTGAACGCTATCCGCTACCTGGTTAATATCGCTCATGGTGGCCGGGGAAAAGGACCTCATGCCAAAGCTCAATCCGTCGAGATCAAAGGCAAGAAAATCCGAACCTACCCTTACGAACATACGACAGCTTACTTTTTACGCTTGCCTGATGGCAATGGCGACGGGAGCGGCTACGATATTCATCAATTCAAAAGCCTGGAAAAATTCTTCAAAGGGGAAGTCAAAGCCTTGCATACCGTGGACAGCTCGGCCCAGTACAAAAACAAAAAAGACCTTCTTAAAACCCTTAAAGCCTTGGTTAAAAAACACCATAAAAAAGGGCAGCTCCTGCGCTTTCATATTGCCGATACCAATGCCGAACGCAATCCTGGAGATCATTCGGATCACCGCTTTACCTCCTGGCTCATACAGGAAGTTGCCAAAGATTTTTCGGGAGCTGAACTCTATTTTTACAAAGAATACAGCAGCAACCAGGACCCCATGAACATCCTTGGACAGGCCTTTTTAATTTCTGCAGGGACCTGGGGTGTAACCGCCCAGGGCTTAACAGATTTTGGGCACTACAGCACCTGGGATTCCGCACACAACTCCTGGGTAGGACGCCAGTATTTCACAAAAACGGTGGTGGAATAAACAGGAAAGATCCACTACAAGTCATACGTCAACTGAAATCCCCCAAAGAAATTCCGTCCGTTACCCGGATAGAAAAAACGAGGTGCATTGCCTCCAAAACCAACGGCATTGACCAAAACAGATTGAGCATAATTCACATTAAAGAGGTTGTTGACCCCAAAATGCGTTCCTAAGCGCAATCGCTCTGATAACGCAGTAGAATAGCGACTGGTCAAGCCCAATACCTGGAAGGATTCGCTAAACAAGGTATTGCCATCATTGAGCGGCATCTCATCCACGTATTGGTGATTGATGGCCAAACTCCAGTTGTTTTGGTAGGCCAACAGTAAACCTGAATTCACCCGATGAACCGGAACTCCAGCCAATGCATTCCCAGAAAAATCTTGCTCTTCATCAACAAAGTCTTCAAAGCGGTGGCGATTGTAAGTATATCCGAATCGTGGGACCATACGCCAACCTCCTCCCAAGGCCATGCGATAATTTAAATCAAACTCCACTCCCTGGTGACGCGAGCTACCAGCGTTCTGCCCGATAAACTGATCCTCACTAAAGCGCTCAGCGACCAGTAAATCATTGATATTCATCTGATATACCGCCACTGAAACAGCCAAGCGCTTATCAAAAAGTTGCCCTCGGTATCCCAACTCGTAGTTCACCCCTTTCTCTTGTTCTATATTGGGGTTAAGGGCCCCATCTGGGGTCAAGGCCTCTTCCAAACCTGGATTAGAAAATCCTCGGCTGATGTTTCCATACAAGC
>CAZLGZ010000076.1:0-5533 GCA_964558965.1 uncultured Flavobacteriaceae bacterium | reverse complement strand
CTCCTTGTAGGCTTCCATTGCCGTCGTTGTCCCTAAAAAGGTTTGCATAAGTCTGCCAATTGTATTCGTCTCGGTATAATTCAGCGCCAAAATGCACTTCGGTCCTTCCAATCTGACCTGTGGTGACTGACCGAAACCCGAATCCCTGGGTATACTCATCCAAAATATTGAAAGGCCTGGGCTCATAATGATCCAGGTAGGTGTAAAAAACACTCAGCTGACTCTCCCATCGAGAAGAAAAAGAGTGGGTATAGGAAGTTCCTACCAGGGTGTATTGGTTGTCTTCAAATCCCTGAGCCGCGAGCCAGTTGGCTGCCGCTTGCCGTGGATCCTCCCTAAAATCAGTCGCGTTCAAGGTACTTGGAATTCCAGCTTCATAGTCAATATAGTTGACCAGGAATCCAAGCTTGCCTTTTTCGCCTACTTTGACCCCGGCATTCACCAGCAAACCATCACGCTCAAATTGGTTGTTTTGCCGAAATCCATCCGTGCGTAAATGATTGTAACTAACATTCAAATTGTACTTGGGCGTAGAGTGTCGAAAAGCCAAATTATTCTTGACAAGGTCAAAAGAACCCAGCGTAAACACATTTTTCAGTAGGGTGCGACCTACCTCCGGAGGGCGGGTATTCAAGACGATGGCTCCTCCTAAATTACTCCCCAAACTACTTCCCTTTGGCCCCTTGACCACCTCAATACGCCCCATATTCTCAAAATCAAAGGCTTCGATGGTCGACACCCCTGCCCCATTTGTGACCGGAATCCCATTAAAGTAAAGACGAAGTTTATCCGTGCCGAAAGGCGTTCTGGCCCCAATCCCTCGAATGGTAATCCGATTGGTATTCAAAGCCCCCGATAAAGTATAAAGCCCTGTGATTTGATTGAGTCCTCCAGCAAAATCGAGTGGACTGTACTGCTCTAAATCCGCAATACCCAGCTCATCAGAAGGAGTGATGCCAATTGCCAAATCATCCACATAGGATTGCAGTAAGATAACCTCTTCTAAAGAAGTAATACTGTCTTTTTCTTCTTGAGACCAAAGCGTATTGATTTGCAAAAACAGTACCCAAAAAAGGGTTAATAAACCGATCTTTTTCATCCGACAATTTAAGACTGCAAGATACGCCTTTGGAAAAGGAGATCGGGAATGTGACTTTTTCAAAAAGAAGGTTTCTCATAGTTACAAACCCTCGAAACCTATGATTACCTATCTCGATCAAAACAACAAAACCATCAGTATAAATCCCGATCAGGTCTGCTACTTAGAAAGACACAAGTCCGGGGCCGCCGTTCTTTATTTCAGTAAAGATTTTCACCTCCACGTTCCGCCTGAAGTCGCCCAACATATTGGCAGTTACCTGGAAACCAAGAAGAACGCTTACCACCTCTGGGCAAAACATCAGATTACCCCCTGATTTGGGTTAACTACAAAAGATACGAGTAAGAATATACAGAGCTAGCGGGCCGAAAACTATAAAATCCGCAATTTCAAATAAGGGCTATTTTTCTTTTTCATAAAAAAACATTAGGAAGAAGCTTTTTCAACGTAAATAAAAAAATGGCATTCTATTTGTAATTAATTTCAAGTAATCATCAATCATAAAAAACGTGACAGCCTCAACCTTTTTTCGTTATTCCATCAATTCACTTCGGAAGATGGTTCGGCTTCGATCTGTTTCTCAACAGCTGTCGAAAACCGAAAATCAGACGGTGACGGATTTATTTGAATTGGCCGCCGATCCTCAGTTCAAAATCAAGAAAGACAAAGAATTTGATCAGCTCATGGTAGTCTCTGAGAGTGATCCCAAAGTACGCGATCTCATCAAGCGCTACGGAGCAGACCGAAAAATAATGCGCAAAATGTACGATCAACTCGTGCTACATGGTGCAGGTCGTTTTGCACGGGGATACTGGGTAGCGGCGGCGAGTTTAGCTTTCCCGGAAACACTGGAAGCTCTTTTTCGCCATTTCAATGGGGATATATTCCTTCTTCGGGGACATTCTGAGCACAATTCAGGATTGAAAGTGGCTTACCGCATGTTCACCTATTTTGCGGACCAAGAAAGCAGCGCTATAGAAGACATCTAGTTCACCGCTTCCGCTATTTCTGCCTCCTGCTCCGCGGCTTGAAGGCCTAATACCTCGTCAAAGAATGCCACTGTTGCCGCCCGTACTTCATCGACAGATCCAGAAGTGAGCGGAGAACCGATTACATGATCTCCAGCCTCAGGAAAGGCCACTTTTCTTTTTTTATCATCGGAAGTAGCAAGTTCATCAAACATGCTGAGCATGGCCGGTACAGAAACCACCATGTCCTGTTCTTCTTCATTCTTGAAGTAATACCCCATAAAAACGGGTTGTTCAATCTGCTTAAAGGTTTCCGGCAGCATAGTCGCTTCTACCATGATCTGCAAGTGGGTAAGGGCTTCCAGGCGGTACTTCGTGGTCCAATATTTCTGTCGTTCCTCACTCGCTTCGAAGGTGTGGTAATTGCTTCCCTTGACAAAACGAGCCATTTCTAAGCCCCAGGGTTTTGCTAGTAGCGTAGCATTGCCATCGTAAATCGCAACGTTTGGAGAATAGAGAATTAAGGCATGCAAATCCGGGTTCCCCGCGGCCAAATGCAAAGCCAGGGTTCCTCCAGTGGAGGTGCTCATCACGATCACCTTTTCGCCCAATTGCTTAGCCACACCAATGGCCTCCTTTGCAGAATCGAGTAATTGATCTGCAGTTAAGTTCAGCATGGGTTCTTCTTCTTCCAGTCCATGACCTGCAAGGCGTGGTAAATAAAGATTCGCGCCGTAGCGCTCAGCCATTTCGCGGTGAAGAGGCGCACCTTCTTCCGCGCTGGCAGACCATCCGTGCAGATAGACAATGCTGTATTCGGTTTTTGTCGGGATACTGTTGTGCCAAATGATACGCGCTTCGTTCCCCGGTTTAATATTCGAAATGGATTGTTCCTGTACAGCGACCTCTTTTTCCAATTCAACCAGGTCGGCCGTCTTGACAGGAATCTCTGTATCGAGCGATGGGGCATCCACACTGGGACCCAAAAGGTAAGCGGCCACGAGAATGATGACCAAAGCCAGGATTCCCCGGAATATTTTGGTGAGAAAATTCATTGTTGTAGTTTGGTTTTCAGTTCAGAATGGGAAGAACTATTGGTCGCAATGAACGAGGGTAAAACAGCCTTCTTCTCTGAAATGAGTGATTTTATCGCTAGAGGTAAATATATTAAAACCAATGACTTCCACCTAAGACCTCCGATGTGAAACGTTTTTTAAAGATAGTCGGCCCAGGATTGCTTTTTGCGAGCATGGCCATAGGAACTTCTCATTTGGTGCTATCGACTCAGGCCGGAGCGCGTTTTGGCGGCTGGATGATACTCCCCATTATATTGGCCAATCTGTTGAAGTATCCTTTTTTCGAATTCGGCGTGCGCTATACCCAGGTAACCCAACGCTCCCTGATCGAAGGTTATCAAAACCGCGGCAAGGCCATCTTTTGGACCTATGCACTGGTGACTCTTGTGAGCAGTTTTACTATTCTTGCCGCTCTTTATACTGTTACCGGAGGCCTCCTGATCAACTTGATGCCTTCGTGGCCGCTTGGGCTCACAGAAACGGTTCTGGGACTGTTTGGTCTGCTTTCGGTGATCTTACTCATCGGGCGTTATAAACTCATGGAAAACGCCCTTAAAATCGTTGTAAGCGCTCTGTTTATATCATTAATCGTCACCACTTTTCTGGTATTGAATAAAGGGGCCATAACTCCTGTCGACAATTTTACGCCAGAACCGCTCTGGAACAAAGGCGGAGTTTTGTTCTTAATTGCCTTAATCGGCTGGATGCCCACAGCTGTCGAGGCTTCCGCCTGGGTGAGTATGTGGAACCTCGAAAAGTTCAAAACCCTGGACCCCCGTCCGAGTTTTAAAGAAACCCTGAATGAATTCAATTTTGGGTACTGGATGACGGCTTTTTTAGCGGCGCTCTTTTTACTCATTGGCTGGTTCACCCTTTACGGAAGCGGGGTACAACTCAGTCCTTCAGCTGTCGCTTTTGCTGATCAGTTGACCCGTCTCTTTACTGTACATATGGGCAATTGGACCTATCCACTCATTGCCTTCGCTGCTTTTGCAACCATGCTTAGTAGCTGTATGAGTGCTCATGATGCCTTAGGTCGGGTTGTGATCGATATCAAAGAAAAAATCACTTCCAACACCAATCGCTCCAAAAAAGAATACCCCTGGGCCATTATTATGCTGGCCCTTATCAATGGTGTAGTGGTTTATGCTTTTCAGGCCAATATGGGCGATCTGGTCACCTTGGCCACCTTTGTCTCTTTTGTTTTTGCCCCGCTTTTGGGTTGGATGAACCTTAAAAATCTCTTTGGGAAAGAGTTCGATTCACAATTCGGCCCCTCCAAAACAATGCTGTTCCTGGCCCGACTGGGAATAGTCTTTTTGAGCTTGTTTGCGCTGTACTACGCCGCTCTCTTCTTTGAGTTGCTATAGATTATTCGAAAAGTAAATTGTCATTCAGCACGACAAAGAGTGTCCGCTGGTTTTGCTTGTGCAGAATCTCAAGGCAAAAAACGCCGTTCTTGCAGTTGTTGGTGATTTTTTGCTCGCCAAAGCCAACTGCATAGGGAATATTCGCCGCAGGAACCCCCTGCTGAATGAGGTGATTCTTAATCGCGTCTGCCCGCTGTTGGGTAAACCTAAAATTCGTACTGCTTCCTCCTCGACTATCGGTGTAACATTCAATACGAATTTGTGCCTCTGGGAACATCTGCATAAAGGAGACCACCTCGTCCAAGCGAGAAGAAATCTCCGGAGAGATCTTGATTTTCCCTTTCCCGAATTCCAAGGGCTCCAAACCAAGAGTCATCTGGCCTTCTTTCTTTTCGACAAGATCGTCGTACAGACTCAGTCCAATATCTAAGTTCTGGTTCTGCAAGGTGGTAAGGGCATCCTCATTAAAGGTCTGGCTAAAATAGGAGTATCGGCTTTTGCTCGCCTTAAGGGTAATGCTATTCACCCAGGGCACTTCTACGCGGTAATTTCCTTCCTCATCGGCGTAGACCAATTTTAAGAAATTGCCCTCCCCATCATAGAGTTCCACCAAGGCATTCGAAACACCCTCTTTATTCCCATAGGGCTTGAGCACTTGTCCTTTGAGGGCTAGTGTTTTTAGACCAGGCTTTTTATCTACACGGAAGCCATATACATCATCTCCCCCCAGACTTTCTTTTCGGTTAGAAGCGAAATAACCCAGAAGTCCGTCCCGGTGGTTGCGTATCACCAAGGCAAAATCGTCTTGGGTACTGTTGATTTGATCCCCCAGGTTTACGGGTATACTAAAGCTATTGGCATCCTCAATATTAGCCCGGTAGATATCCATTCCTCCTCGACCATAAAAGACATCCGAAGCAAAGAACAGACTCTCTTCAAAAATGAAGGGAGCGATCTCATTCCCTGGGGAATTGATACGAGGTCCTAAATTGATTGGAGCCGACATGATCTGTCCGCTAT
>CAZLGZ010000075.1:2878-12223 GCA_964558965.1 uncultured Flavobacteriaceae bacterium | reverse complement strand
TATCTTTAGTACGCCCGCCTTACTTTGTTCCAGAAAACAAAAAACTGGACGATCTTCTCCTGGAGTTTCAGGACCAAAAAAATCACCTGGCCATTGTGGTCGATGAGTATGGCGGAACCTCCGGAATAGTGACCCTGGAAGACGTAATTGAAGAGATCGTAGGAGATATCAGTGACGAGTTTGACGACGAGGATTTGATCTACTCCAAATTAGATGAGTTCAATTATGTATTCGACGGAAAAACCACCTTACGGGATTTCTACCGGGTCGTCAAGCTCAAAGAAGAGGAACTCTTTGAAGAGCACAAAGGAGAATCCGAAACCATTGCCGGTTTTGTGCTGGAGGTGGCCAAAGGATTTCCGAGAAGAGGAGAAAAAGTAATTTTTAACCAGTACCAGTTTGTTGTTGAGAGTATTGACAAAAAGCGCCTAAAGCAAATTAAAGTTACCCTGCCCCATGAAACTTAACTGGTTACTGTTTGTCTTGATTTTTATCCTCTTTTTTGAATGTGAGGATTCCCTTGTTCCCAAACCCAAGGCTCAACTTCGCCTTGATTTTCCTGAAGCAAAATACGTGAGTAGCGAGAACACCGCTTGCGATTACACCATGGATGTCAATTTGATGAGTATCATCAAACAAGGAGAAGATTGTTCTATTGTCGTGGAGTACCCACAACTAAAAGGGTCCATTTACCTGACCTATAAGAAGGTAGAAGACAACCTGGAAACGCTGCTGATCGACGCTCAAAAACTCTCTTATGAGCACGTCGTTAAAGCAGATCAAATCAGTGAGCAGCCGTTTATCAACGACAAAGACAAGGTCTACGGAATGTTTTATGAGGTCAGTGGAAATGCTGCTTCACAATCCCAGTTTTACGTCACCGATAGTACGGATCATTTTCTTGCTGGATCTTTGTATTTCTATGCCAAGCCGAACTACGATTCCATCATGCCGGCTGCGGTATACTTGCAAAAAGACATCCGTCATTTGATGGAGTCCTTAAAGTGGAAGAAGTAGTTCTAAGAGTTTAAAAAGCTTTTGGCCTTCTCTAGGCTTCCATTGATCTTATCGCGAACTATTCTGACCTTTTCTTCTTCTTGGTTTAGCAGTTGCTTTTTCTCTTCATTGAGTTCAGAACCATCCATGATCTCTTCTGTGGTGAATCCCTGGCTAAAATCCTTCATCCAGGTCATCATACTCTTGTAAGCATCTTGAAGTTCAAAAACGATGGTAGCAGCTTCCTGACCGCGCGCTGTTGTACTGTCCACCTCGGCCTCCAATTTCACAATCATGGCGTTGAGTTCACTCATTTTGGGCATGACTTCGTCGTGGATGGCCATAACCTCTTTCATTTGGGCAGAACTATCATCGACTTGTTCTTGTTGACTGCCTTCTTTTTGTTTGTTGTCATCCTTGCAGGAAACAAAGGCGAGTGTAAAGACTAAAAAGCAGAAAGTGAGGAATTTAGAAGAGCTGTGCATGAAATTGGCGTTAAACTTTTCGCAAAAATAACAAAGAAAGAGAGCGGCCCGGATTTTAATCAGGACTTTTGTGGCTTATTCTCGAGGGCTTGAAAACAGATCAGAAAAAATGGGTATACCTCATTGTTCTCTCCATCATTTGGGGAACCTCGTATATCCTCATCAAAAAGGGGCTGCAGGGTTTTACTCCAATTCAATTGGGTGCTGTTCGGGTCTTATTGGCGGCCTTATTTTTAGGGGTCATCGGTTTTAGAAGCCTCTCAAAGCTAACCCGGTATCAGTGGAAATGGATTGCCGTTTCTGGCTTTTTGGGTAGTTTTTTTCCGGTCTTTCTCTTTGCCTACGCCCAAACCGAAATTGACAGTGGAGTAACAGCCGTACTCAATTCCATGGTTCCGCTTTTTACCTTGTTCATCGGACGGTTTTTGTTCGGTTCCGCCATTCGGCCCTTGCAACTGATTGGGGTGCTCTTTGGTTTTATAGGGGCTGTAGGATTAATTTTGGTCGGAGCGCAGATTCACACCGATCAGAATTACAGCTACGCTCTTCTGATTCTATTGGCCGCTTTAGGATACGCTTGCAATGCGAACATCATTAAGGCCAAATTGCAAGGGGCTTCCCCCTTAGCGATTGCTACGGGCAATTTTATGGTCATTACTATACCGGCTCTTATCATTTTGCCTTTATCGGGTTTCTTTGATTCAGTAGTTGTTGAAGGTCCTTACTTCTGGAGTTCTCTGGGTTACCTGACCTTACTCTGTGTGATGAGCACTTGTATTGCCAAGATTATGTTCAATCGCTTGATTCAGATGGCAGACCCGGTCTTTTCGGTCTCGGTGACCTATTTGATTCCGATCGTCGGATTGATGTGGGGGGTGGCCGACGGGGAATCGTTTGTATTCCAACAGTTGTTAGCAGCTCTCTTCATCCTACTCGGTGTTTACCTGGTGACTCAGAAAAAAGAACGCCTTTTCTTCTTTTCGAAAAAGACCAAAAAAAAGGCGCTCCCTTAGGAACGCCTCTTGATCTGGTTAAAGAAATGCTTATTTGAAGTCAGCTTCAGAGACGCCTTCGTTCACTTTGATTTCTTTTACTTTAAACTCGAATGTTTGCGGTCCTACAGTCTGTACCAACATAAAAGGGAACTGGATTCCAGAAACCTCTTTGTAGTCACCGAGCATTGTTTTTTGCTCGAACTGCTGACCTTGCGCTTCGATGATGTTTACTTCCAACACTTTTAGTCCGCTTTCTACATCGTAGAAGACGTTTTTGTTGTCGGTTACTTTGATTTTGTAAGCGGCCTTACCATCAATCTTTTCGATGGCTTCCAGGCTAACATTACCAAGACTCAGCCAGTTGAGTTCTGGGAAAGTAGAAGACTCTTCTTTGGCCTTTTCGATTTCCTCAGGCGTCAACTCTCGTTTTTGACCTTGAGCAACGGCATACCCCTTGTCTCCGTCAATAACCTGCTTTTGGACAGAGTTCCCCATCATCTTGATGTCCTGCATGAATCGTCCTTTTGGCGCCTTTTTCATTTCGAGCTCCAAAACCATACCCTGCATTTCTGCTTCGGCAGTCATCAAGTAAGACTCAACTGCTTCCAATTTATCTTTTCCTCCTGCGGCAGCAACATAGGCCTCTAATACCGTAGTAGCATTTACACCCTCAGGGATTGGAATTTCAAAAACAGGCTTTTCTGTTTTCTGAGCCGTCTTGTCGTAGAAAAGAACAGGTACATTCTTTCCTTTGAACTCAATTTTTTCGAGGTTGTCGATCACATCCGCACCTTTTCCAACAACTACAACACGTGCGTTGTCAGAGCTCAAGTACTTCTGGGCAGCCTTTTGAACATCGTCAATGCTAACAGCATCTAGGCGCTCAAGGTAGGTCTCGTAGTAGTCCGAAGGAAGACCTTCAGTCGCGATGTTGTAGGCAAAGTTGGCCAGGGTTTGTGGGCTCTCAAGGGAACGAACAAAGCTTCCTGCGTACCCCGCCTTGGCATTCGCCAATTCTTCAGCACTTACTGGAGTAGTGGTGATTTTATTGATTTCTTCCAAAATCTGAACAACAGAACTGTCAGTTACCGCATTACGAACCGATGCAAAGGCGCGGAAGCGTACTTTACTGTTTTTGTCATTTCCGATACTGGAATAAGATCCGTAGGTGTACCCTTTATCTTCACGCAAGTTCAGGAAAAGACGTCCTTCAGCTCCACCACCGAGAATACGGTTAGCCAATAAAGCGTCCAGGTAATCGTCGTTCTTCATTTTAAGATCGACCAGGTTTTGAACAGTAACCTCGGATTGAACAGCATTCGGCATATCCACAAAGTTGATTTGCGTGTACTGAGCATCTTTAGGCTCACTAAAGCTCAAAGACGGAGGTGTTGCTTTGGTCCAATCGTTGAAGTACTTCTTAACGAGTTTCTTCACCTCTTTAAACTCGACATCACCGATAACGATCATGTAGGCATTGGCCGGAACAAAGTAGTCTCTGTAGAACTTCTTGGTATCAGCCAAAGTCACGTTGTTCACGGTTTCTTCGGTGGTGAACTCTCCGTAAGGGTGAGAAGTTCCATAGGCCAAAGCACTCTGAACACGTCCGGCAATGGCCGAAACGTCTTTCTCTTGCGTTTTTAGACCTGTCAAAAGGATTTCTTTTTCCTTATCAAATTCTTCCTGAGTGAAGTTTGGATTTAAGGCTGCATCCGCAAACATTTCCATAACACGTGGGAAGTACTTAGATAAACAACTAGCGAAACCACTTTGAGATCCAAAACTGATGTTGGCTCCCATAAAGTCCACTTCGTCGTTGAAGTCGTCTTTAGAAATATTGGTAGAACCTTTTCCGAGCAAGCTGCTCACCATGGAGGACATACCGGCCTTGTCGCCTTCAGCGATAGGAGGGTTATCCATGCTCAATTGAATAGAAACTCGTGGGAGTTTATGATTTTCGACCACCATGACCGTCAAGCCGTTCTTCAGGTCAAAGGTCTCCGGAGTTCCCAAATTGATTTTAGGAGCAGGACCTGGCTCAGGTTGTTTGCTTCGATCGATCTGGGCGTTTACCAGTACAAAAGCAAAAAGTGCGAGTAGTGTAAATAAATTCTTCTTCATCTTACTTAGATTCTTTTTGTTCTGGCAAGTATTCCAATTCCAGACGTTGATTTGGGTTCAAGTATTTGCGAGCTACTTCGCGAATTTCTTCACGGGTGATGCTTCTGTAGATATCAATCTGAGTGTTGATCAGGTTGGTATCATCGTAAAGCATGTAGTAGCGAGCCAATGAGTTGGCGATTCCAGAAACACTACTGTTAGAATTCACAAAGTTATTCTCGAACTGGTTCTGAAGTTTTTGGTAATCTCTTTCAGAAATCAAATCGTTTTGGATCTTGACAATTTCCTCGTCAATTTCTTTTTGAAGATCTGGAAGTGTATTATCACCGACAGGAAGTGCACCAACGATGTAAGAACCGTAATCCTCACGAGAGTTGTTGAAGGCAAATACCTGAAGAGCCATTTTCTTTTCGTCTACGATTTTCTTGTACATCTTGGAGCTCTGTCCACTGCTGAGGTAAGAAGAAATCATATCCAAAACATAGGCATCTCTTTCGGTTTGAGCAGGCGTTCGGTAAGCCATCATCAAAAGAGGAATCTGAATGTTTGGATCGTAGAACTTGGTTTTGATTGTTTCAGTGATCGGCTCTTCCTTGTACGTTTTACGAACAATGTCTTTTCCGCGAGGAATAGGGCCGAAGTAGTCCTGAATCATTTTCTTGGTCTTGGCGATATCAATATCACCAGCGACAACCAATACCGCGTTGTTGGGTACGTAGTAGATTTCGTTAAAACGTTTGAAGTCATCCAGTGTAGCGCTGGCCAAGTGCTCCAGCGACCCAATCGTTTGCCAACGGTAAGGGTGATTCTTGAACAGGTTTTCGGCAACGACGATGCTCCACTGTCCGTAAGGAGAGTTGTCGTAACGCAGTCTCTTCTCTTCCTGAACGACCTCTTTCTGGGTGTCTACCCCGATTTGGTTGATGATCGGGTGGAGAAGACGCTCTGATTCCATCCAAAGTCCCAATTCCAAATTGTTAGAAGGGAAGTTCTCGTAGTAGTAAGTACGGTCCTGAGTGGTGTTCGCGTTATTGCTCCCTCCGTTCGAAGTAACCAACTTGAACCACTCACCGCGTTCGATGTTTTCGGTTCCTTCAAACAGCAAGTGCTCAAAGAAGTGAGCAAATCCCGTCTTGTCACTCTCTTCATCTTTTGCACCGACGTGGTACATAACTGAAGTAGTCACCACCGGGGCAGAATTGTCTTGATGCAGAATAACATGCATGCCATTGTCTAGGTCATACTCTTCAAAACTTACTTGCTGAGCATGAAGCAAGGGCATGAAAAGTAACAATGCACTGGCAAGAGTGATTGTGTGTTTCATTTGTATCTTTTTAAGTTAATTTCCGAACATTAGTGTTCACGTTTCTAAAAGTGTTACAAATTATCGAGATTATTTCGCTTTACCGCAGGAATACCCTAGGCTTTAACAAGAATTTAAAGGATGAAGAGGACGGGTAGAAAAGCACGACGAGAGGCTCGAAAGAAGGATTTTGATTTCCCTTTCAATTTTAGGCTCGAACTCCTTGATATTTCCTGAATTAGAAGTATATTTGCAGCCGCTAATTTAACAGCAATACAAAAAACCTCAGGCAATATGTATGCAATTGTAGAAATGGCAGGGCAGCAATTTAAGGTTGCGAAAGACCAAAAAGTCTACGTACATCGCTTGGACGCAGCAGAAGGAGATCAGGTCGTATTCGACAAGGTTCTTTTGTTGGACAACGATGGAAAAGTGACTGTTGGCGCCCCCGTCATAGAAGGTGCGGCTGTAGAAGCCAAAATTGTGAAGCACCTGAAAGGAGACAAAGTAATCGTCTTCAAGAAAAAGAGAAGAAAAGGCTACCGCAAGAAAAACGGTCACCGTCAATCCCTGACAGAAATTGTCGTAGAAGGAATTGTGGCCAGCGGAGCAAAGAAATCAGCAGCCAAGCCAAAAGCGGCTCCTAAGAAAGCAGAAGCTCCTAAAGCAGAGGCTCCAAAAGCAGAGGCTCCGGCCAAAGCTGCTCCAGCCAAGAAGGAAGCCAAAGCCGCTCCAGCAGGAGATTTGAGCTCTAAAACTGTTGCTGAATTGAAAGAAATGGCCAAAGCGGCCGGTATCTCAGGATATTCATCTATGAAGAAAGCTGACTTAATCGCAGCTTTGTCTTAATCTTAATACGGAAGAGAAATGGCACACAAAAAAGGAGTTGGTAGCTCTAAAAACGGAAGAGAATCCGAATCGAAACGATTAGGGGTTAAGATCTTTGGTGGCCAGCATGCTATTGCAGGAAACATCATCGTTCGTCAACGTGGAACTCAGCACAATCCTGGCGAAAACGTATATGCTAGCAAAGACCACACACTTCACGCCCGTGTTGACGGAATTGTAAAGTTTGAAAAGAAAGCAGGAGGAAAAAGCTTCGTATCTATTGTACCTGAAGCTTAAGACTCTGTCTTAGAATAAAAAAAAGCCCTGGTTTTGCCAGGGCTTTTTTTGTGTCTTTTAGTTTAGCTTCCCGATTTAAGGATATCCCGAACAATTTTGAGGTGATGTCGGGTGTGTACCTTCATTAGTCTCTGGGTCTGACCACGGTCGATCATACCAAATACGGGATGTTTGGTGTAGGCCTTTTCGTCAAGGTCCTTCAGTTTGGCGATGCGTTCTTTCGCTTTGCTCAATTGAGCTTCGATATCGGATTTTTCGATGACTTCCGGTGGCCGAACTTCATCCGGAGCTTGCGCGCGCCCTCTCGGAATGATGCCCGTTGTAAAAACAACCAAGCGACTGGCGTTTAATTCAGATTCAAAGTCTTCAGGATTTGAGTTTTCTAGGGCGTCATAAAGGCGGTTAACAACCAGCAGCATATGGTCCAGGTGCCAGGCGACATCTGCTTCCGATACTGCGGTATTGCGCACTTTACGTTTTTCGATAAGACTTTCGATTTCGGCCAACTCCTCGTCGAGAAAGTCGTTGGAAGTTTCGCGGTTATTGATCACGGCGAAAATCGCCAAAACAGCGATCAGGGCGACCAAAAAGAACAGGGCTTTTTTCATGTTAATGGGATTGTATTCAGTAGTGAAAATACTGAAAAGGAAAGGATTGCGTCTATTTTACCAACTCTGGTTCCGGAAGTTATGGGCTAATGCATAGCGAACAGAAGATTGCAGGTACTCCTGGGTGTTGTACTGCGGCATGGGTAAAATACTCTCTAATAGGGCGGTATCCCATTCAGAAGGAGCAGCGGTCAGGTAGGGAGTCAGGTGGACGCCGATGGTCTCGTAATAAAGTTTTTCGAGGGCAGATTCGAAGCCACTAGTGGCATTGATCAATTCTCTTGTCAGACGATAACCCTGAAAGCCTACAGCCTTCAGTATTTGGCTAATCCCCCCTTCAATAGGTGTTCCTTGCGCGTGCACGATATTCAACTGATCAATCGGTTGATCCATCACCTTACAAATAACCTTGGCGGCGTAATCCGCGGGGATGATGTTGAGGTTACTCTGTTCTCCGGCGGCAATGCGAATACCTCTTTCATTGTGCTGTGCCATATGGGCAAAGAACTTGGCAAAGAGGTAAAAGACCATGTATTTCGAAATGAAATAAGGGGAGCTGCCGTAAATATTACCCCCCAAAACACTGGGTCTTAAGATTTGCAGTTCCAGTTGGTCTTGGGCACATTTTTCGGCTAAAAATCGCTCGGAGGCGTGCTTGGATGCCTCATAAAAATTACGGTAGTCCAGGTTTTCGGCCGAGAGATAGTCGTTGCCAATCAGGCCCGTACGACGTCCAATGGCGAAGGCTGTACTGATGTACACCCATTTCGAAAGAAAGGGCTGCAAGAGGCCATAGAGTTTTTGGGTAAAACCGAGGTTTTCTTGGTAGATTTCTTCTTTGTGTTTGGGATGCTGCGAAAGATTCACAAAACCCGCTAAATGCACAAAAATATAAGACTGGAGTCCTTGGAGGACCTCGGAAGTACGTTCCAATTGCTCGGGGCTAATAACCCGAAGACGCTGGTCTTCCCAAGGCTTTTTGCTCCGGATTAGAGCCGGAGCAAAAGGGCTTGAGAGCAATTTTTCAATGCGTTTTTCAGGAGAAACACCCTTCTTGGGACGCACCACAAGCACCAGTTCTTCAAGCATATCTAAACGGCTTTCCAGCAGTTCAAAAAGCACTTGAGACCCCAGGGCTCCGGTTGCTCCAGTCAGGATAATTTTCATTTAGTAACGGTAATAATCGGGCTTGAATGGGCCTTCAACAGTTACTCCAATATAAGAAGCCTGATCTTCTTTCAGTTCAGTCAGTTCTGCTCCTAGACGAGCCAAGTGCAATTGAGCTACCTTTTCGTCCAGGTGCTTCGGCAACATATACACCTTGTTTTCGTATTTCTCACTTGAGTTCCACAACTCAATCTGAGCCAGGGTCTGGTTGGTGAAGGAATTACTCATCACGAAACTAGGGTGACCTGTGGCACAACCCAGATTCACCAAACGGCCTTCAGCCAATACGATCAAATCCTTATCGCCGATGGTGTATTGATCTACTTGAGGTTTGATTTCCACTTTGGTATCACCAAAAGCTCCGTTCAACCAAGCCATGTCGATTTCGTTGTCGAAGTGACCGATATTACAAACGATAGCCTTGTCTTTAAGAGCGCGGAAATGCTCTTCACGGATAATATCTTTGTTTCCGGTAGCGGTAATGACCACATCGGCCTGATCGATTACCGTCTCGAGTCGCTTGACCTCGTAGCCGTCCATTGCGG
>CAZLGZ010000075.1:0-2778 GCA_964558965.1 uncultured Flavobacteriaceae bacterium | reverse complement strand
TCGGCCTGATCGATTACCGTCTCGAGTCGCTTGACCTCGTAGCCGTCCATTGCGGCTTGAAGTGCGCAAATCGGATCGATCTCAGTTACCGTAACAATAGCTCCTGCTCCACGGAAGGAAGCAGCGGTTCCTTTACCTACATCTCCGTATCCGGCAACGACAACTCGTTTACCGGCCAACATGGTATCGGTGGCTCGACGGATAGCGTCTACTGCGCTTTCACGGCAGCCGTATTTGTTGTCAAACTTGGATTTAGTCACCGAGTCATTGACATTGATGGCTGGCATGGGAAGGGTTCCGTTTTTAACACGTTCGTAAAGACGGTGAACACCAGTCGTTGTTTCTTCAGAAAGACCTTTGATGGCAGCGGTTAATTCCGGGTATCGGTCCAAAACCATATTGGTCAAGTCACCTCCATCGTCCAAAATCATATTTAATGGCTCTCGGCTTTCTCCAAAGAAAAGAGTCTGTTCAATACACCAATCGAATTCTTCTTCGGTCATTCCTTTCCAGGCGTAAACCGGAATCCCGGCTGCAGCAATGGCCGCAGCGGCGTGGTCCTGTGTCGAAAAGATGTTACAGGAACTCCAGGTGACTTCCGCTCCCAGGGCAACGAGGGTTTCGATGAGGACAGCGGTTTGAATGGTCATGTGTAGACATCCTGCAATTTTTGCTCCTTTTAGGGGCTGTTCCTCGCCGTACTCTTCTCTTAAAGCCATCAATCCGGGCATTTCGGCCTCGGCGAGACGGATCTCTTTACGGCCCCAATCGGCCAGGCTGATATCTTTTACTTTAAAAGGTACGTAAGGGATTGTTTTTGTGCTCATAGGTGCTTTGCGTTTTCTTTTTGTAGCTTCGCTTTCTGCCTTTGGGCAAAGGTACAAATTCAGTAAGTCATAGTCGTGCCATTATTCAAAAGCTTTACGATCAATTCCGGGACTCAACTGCTGCTGTGGAAGGTAACAGAGAGCGAAAGCGAACTGTCAGCCGAGGTACAATTGACCACGCATTGCCAAGACCGGTTAGAGGGCATGAAGTCAGAAATGCACCGCCGGGCGTTTTTGAGTATTCGACATCTTCTGGCCGAGCGCGGTTACCAAGATCGTGATCTGTACTACAATGAGCAGGGGAAGCCCTTTTTAAAAGACGACACCCATATTTCCATTACCCATTCAGGACCCTTTACCGGCATTATTTTGAGTTCTTCTGAAGAGGTAGGGATTGATATAGAGCAGCAGCGCTCTAAAATAATTCGCATTGCCCACAAGTTCACCCCCCTTCAGGAGTACCGAACTTTGGCCAATACCGATGCCCTCATCCGAAAACTGACGGTGGTATGGGGGGTGAAGGAATCACTCTACAAAATATACGGAACCCCGGGACTGAGCTTCTTAAACCATATTGTCGTTCAGGATTTTGATTTGGGAGATGAAGAATTACAGGCAAGCATTCATTACAAGGGCAAGAAAAGTGCATACCGATGCACCTACGAAGAATTTGAAGGGTACACTTGCGTGTACGCCAGTCAACTATAAATCAAAGCATGGAAATATCCGTCGAACTTACCCTAACCCCTTTACAAGACAATTTTGAACCTCCTATTATCGCCTTTATTCAGGCGTTGAGGTCTTCGGGTTTAACGGTACTTGAGAACCCTTTAAGCACCCAGGTATACGGGCCTTATGACGAGGTGATGACCGTCTTGAACAAAGAGATTAAAACAACCATGGAAGCCTTGGATCAGGGGGTTCTGCTGTTAAAAATGGTCAAGTCTAACCGAAGCGATTATGAACCCCATTTTTGATTTTTTCTTCGAAATCTATTCGGGTCGCCCTACTCACTTGATTGTCCTCGAAGCCATTGCTTTTGTCACGGGCATCGCGAGTGTGATCTTGGCCAAAAAGGAGCATATCGGGGTGTATCCAACCGGATTGATCGCCACGACGATTACGGTTTACCTTTTCTGGGTCGATCAGCTCTTGGGGGACATGATGATGAATTTTTACTATTCCATCATGAGCATATACGGCTGGTACAATTGGGCTCGGAAGAAGGAAGGAGATCCGGTCGTTCACATCTCCAAGACGACTTCCAAAGAACGCTGGATAGGGGCTGTTCTTTGCCTCTTTACAATGGCCGTAACTTATGGGGTTTACCGCGGGTTCGATGTGGAGCTCGGCCCCTTAAACTACATTGATATCCTAACTTCAGGAATCTTCTTCACCGCCATGTGGTATATGGCGAACAAAAAGATTGCCAACTGGAGCCTCTGGATTTTGGGAGACTGCATCACTGTGCCTTTGTACGGATACCGGGGATGGGGCATGTTTGCGCTGCAGTATTTGGTGTTTACGATATTAGCAATTCAAGGTTACCGAGCGTGGAAAAAATCATACCAAAGCAACTTGACAGAAGCGAGCCTCCCCTAGTTCGGGTCGTACTTTTCGGGCCGGAATCAACGGGGAAGACGACCTTGTCCCGGCAGTTGTCAGAACACTACCGCGCGCCGTGGGTTGCTGAATTCGCACGGGACTTTTTACAGCAAAAATGGGACGCTCAGAAGGAAGTGTGTTCAGAAGCCGATTTAATCGATATTGCCATTGGGCAAATAGAGTCCGAAAATAGAGCAGCCGAGCAAGCAGACCCCCTGCTGATTTGTGATACAGATGTACTCGAAACCCTGGCCTATTCCTACTGGTACTTTGGTCCGGAAGCGGATGAAAGGCTGGAAGTATCTGCACGGCAAGCCGAATACGACTTGTATTTACTGACTTATAT
>CAZLGZ010000074.1:0-12277 GCA_964558965.1 uncultured Flavobacteriaceae bacterium | reverse complement strand
GGAGAATACGATATCGTCATTACCGAAATCGGGGGAACTGTCGGGGATATCGAATCCCTACCTTATATCGAAGCGGTTCGTCAATTGCTTTGGGAATTGGGAGATCAAAATGGAATTGTGATCCACTTGACCTTGGTTCCTTTTCTTTCCGCAGCTGGGGAACTTAAAACCAAGCCTACACAACACTCGGTGAAGACCTTGATGGAAAGTGGGATCAAGGCCGATATATTAGTTTGCCGTACCGAGCATGAGATCTCAGCGGAGAAACGCGAAAAGCTCGCGCTTTTCTGCAACGTGCAAAAAGAGGCGGTAATTCAGTCGATCGATGCTTCTACCATCTATGAAGTGCCTCTGCTAATGCAGCAAGAAGGCTTGGATAAGGTCACCCTAAAGCGTTTGGGACTTTCGGATGAGGCTCAGCCCGATCTTCAGAACTGGAATAAGTTTCTTACAAGACACAAGAACCCAAAAGCGAATGTGACCATTGGGTTGATTGGGAAATACGTGGAGTTGCAGGATTCCTACAAGTCTATCTTGGAGTCCTTTATCCATGCTGGAGCTCAGAACGAAGTCAAAGTAACGGTGCGCAGTATTCACTCCGCCCACTTGAAAAAAGAAAACCTCGAAAAAGAACTGAGCGGGCTTGACGGAATTCTCGTGGCACCAGGTTTTGGTGAACGCGGTTTGGAAGGCAAGATCTTGGCCGTTCAATACGCCCGTGAAAAGCAAATCCCCTTCTTGGGAATCTGTTTGGGGATGCAAATGGCCGTGATTGAATACGCCAGAAATGTTCTGGGGCTAAGCGAAGCGAACACAGCCGAGATGAAACCGGACAGTCCGCACCCTGTCATCAACCTGATGGAAGAGCAGAAGAGTGTTACCGATAAAGGAGGGACCATGCGTCTTGGTGCCTGGAAGTGTCAGTTAAAAGAAGGTACACTAGCGCAGGAAGTCTACGGAGAAAGCGACATCACTGAACGTCACCGCCACCGCTTTGAATTCAATAATGCTTACCTGGAGAAGATGGAGGCTGCCGGTATGAAAGCTTCCGGAATCAATCCAGACACCGGACTGGTGGAGGTAGTTGAAATCCCGGAACACCCTTGGTTTATTGGGGTACAGTATCACCCGGAGTACAAGAGTACTGTGGCCAATCCACATCCTCTCTTCGTCGGCTTTGTCAAGGCGGTCTATACCCACAAACAAAAACAAACTAATGCCAGTTTGGCATAGAGCCCTTGTTTGGGCCTATATTTGCGCTTTGTAAGCAGGCCCTTCAGGAGAAGCTGAAGAAGCCCTTACATTCTACAGAGAACACATGGAAGAAAGAACACTAGACAAGAAGTCCATTATTGGGTTTGTCCTTATGGCCCTGATCATGATGGTCTGGTTGTATTTAAACCAACCAACGGAAGCAGAGTTAGCGGAACAACAAGAAAAGCAAAAGCAGGAACAGCTTGCCGCAGAAAAAGAAAATCAGGTGGCAGAGCTTCCAGTAGTCAAGCCCACCTTACCGCAGGTCGATACGGCAGACTCCATCTCTATGGCTCAGTATCAGAGCCGCGTAGGGCGTTTTGCAGCAACGGCGGTGAAAGAAGGCTCTACTGTTCTCGAGAATGACCTATTGCGTTTAGTTGTCGATCACCGAGGGGGGCAAATTATTGAAGCGAAGCTGAAGAATTTTGTCGATCACGATTCGGTTCCGATTTACCTGATCAATGAGGGCAATGCCAATTTTGATATTCAATTCTCAACCAGCGACAATAGAGTACTCAGTACTTCTGAACTCTATTTTGAGCCGGAAGTGAGCCAGAAAGACGGTAACCGTATTTTGACCCTCAGAGCAAAGGCCGGCCCTTCTCAATTCCTGGAGTACCAGTATAGCATGAAGCCAGGGGAATATCTGGTTGACTTTGTTGTCCGTTCCCAAGGACTTCGAGATGTATTCAATACCGCCAAGCCAGTAACCTTAGACTGGAAGCTCAAGGGTATTCGCCACGACAAGAGTATCCGTTACGAGAACAGATATACCCGACTTACCTATATGCACGATGGCCGGGTGAGTAAACTTTCTGATAGTAGTGAAGAAGATGACGATGAGGAAGAATTGATTCAGTGGGTGTCTTACCGTCAACACTTTTTTAGCTCCATCCTCGCTTCTAAAACCGCCTTTAGTGGAGCCAAGATGTTCTCAAAAAACCTGGTGGAGGAAGAAGACAAAGAACAAAAGTTTACCAAAGAGTACCACAGTATTATACCGTTAGAGTTGCAAGCTGGGGAATTGGCCCAAAGCATGAACTGGTATTTTGGTCCGACGGATGCCCAGGAATTGAAGCAGTACTCTGAGTTGGAGCTGGTAGAATCCATTCCATTTGGATGGGGAATCTTCGGATGGATTAACCGCTATATTTTTAATCCCTTCTATTCGTGGTTGAGCTCGTTCTTGCCTTTCGGTATTGCGATTATCGTGATGACGATTGTTGTTCGACTTCTGCTCTCGCCAGTGACTTACAAGTCCTATTTGTCCCAGGCCAAGATGAAAGTCCTTAAGCCGGAGATTACTGAGATCAATGACAAGTACAAGGACAACGCGATGAAAAAGCAACAAGAAACCATGAAGTTGTACAACAAGGCAGGGGTGAGTCCGATGAGCGGTTGCGTACCCGCCTTATTGCAGTTGCCTATCTTCTATGCCTTATTCATGTTTTTCCCGACTTCTTTTGCCTTGAGACAGAAGTCCTTCTTGTGGGCCGAAGATCTTTCTTCTTATGATACGATATTGGAGTTGCCCTTTTCTATTCCATTTTACGGGGACCACGTGAGCTTGTTTCCGATCCTGGCTTCCATCGCTATTTTCATCTACATGAACATGACCACCGGTCAGAGTATGCAGATGCAACAGCAGCCGGGGATGCCCAATATGAAGTTCATCATGTACTTATCACCTGTGATGATGTTGTTCTTCTTCAATAACTACGCCAGTGGTTTGAGTTTGTACTACTTCATTTCGAACTTGATTACCATCTTTATTATGTTGGTCATTAAGAATTACATCATCGATGAGCAAAAAATTCATTTGCAAATCGAGGCCAATAAGAAGAAACCTAAAAAGGAGAATAAGTTCCAGAAGCGTATGCGTGAATTGATGGAAGAGGCAGAAGCGCAAAAGAAACAAGGGCAGCAGCCGCAGATCTCTTTAAAAGGAAAGAAACCAAACAAAGGGACTAAAAAATAAAAAGCCCCTCCGGTGAGGGAGGGACTTTTACCACTACAAGGTTTAGTTTGGAAAGATTCGGGACTGTAAAGATGCAGCCGAATTCCTTCTAAAAAAAAGTTTAGTTGTGAGAGGCGGATTTCTGTAGGGAAAAGAGCCCTATTCTGATGTGACATCGATGAACTGCAAACCCCAGTAAAATCAATGCATTTCATCGATTCGACGAACTACACTTTTTATCGACAAACGACTCGACGAACGGTATTAAAAAGAAAACCGCTGGATGATTTCCAGCGGTTTTTGTTGTTAAGTGCTCTTTTTGAGCATATTAGGAGTTTGCCTAATGCATTAATTTGAAGTGTCTGGAATAAGAACGGTATTGATTACGTGAATCACACCGTTGTTGGCTTGTACATCAACAACTACAATTCCAATACCAGCATTTCCGGCACCGTCTGTGACATCAGCAATGTTTGGCGCAGTACCGGGTAGGTTAATCGTAATGGCGTCTCCTTCTAGTGTAGCAGGAGCAATTCCATCAGCCAAATCACCACTGCGAACATTGAGTTCGTTCAATACGTGGTGTTGCAATACGCTTGTCAAGAGACCTTCTTCGATATCGTCAACCGTCGTCCAGTCCATATTACTGTCGAGTAAAGTTTGGAAAGCGTCAGCCGTTGGAGCGAATACGGTGAAGGGTCCTGTTCCTGTAAGAACACTTAAAAAATCGGTTCCAGGAGTAGCTGTAGTCAAGGCTTCAACCAAAGGAGCGAAGGTAGGATCAGCGGCAGCAAAAGTAACGACAGTAGGCAGGTCGATAACTTCATTTACGGCGTGAACTACTCCATTCGTCGCCACGATATCAGCAGCGGCAACCATGCTGTTTCCATTGATCATAACCCCGTTGTCAATATTGATGTACTGACTCAGGTTATCTCCATCCGCGTTTGCAGCAGCAGTTGTCACATAACTATTGCTCAATTCATCAGAAAAGGCAGCGGCACCTGGGATAACGTGGTAAGAAAGCACATTGTCAATATCGTTTCCGTTCGGGTTGGTGAAGGAAGCAAAAGCACTATTTACCGGAGCAAATACGGTGAATAGTTGTGTATTGTCAGAAAGAAGATCTGTAAAAGTGGTGTTTCCATTCGCAGTCAAAGCGCCTACCAAGGAGCTCAAATCGCTATTGGCAACAGCATGATCGACGATCGTTGGAAGACCGATTACGTTATTGACAACGTGTACTACGCCGTTATCAGCCGTTACGTCAGGAGTAGAAACGGTAGCAACACCGTTAATAACAACTCCTGCAGAAGTGTCTACGAATAAACTCAGGTTTCGTCCGTCAGCACCTGCAGTAGAAAGGCTGCTCACATAGCCTGTGGTTAAATCAGTCGAGCGATTTGTTCCTGATACCACGTGGTTTAAGAGGATTTGGGTAAGCGTACTCGTAGGAACCTCGTCAAGAGAGTTGAAGTTGTTGGCCGCTAGAAAATCGGTAAAGGCCTGATTGGTAGGAGCAAATACGGTAAAAGGTCCGTCTCCTTGAAGAGTGGTTACCAAATTGGCACGGGTCAAAGCTTCAACAAGGATGCTTAAGTCATTGTTAGCGCCTGCCAGGTCAGCGATGGTAGAGGAAGCCATCGGTCTGTCGTTGTGATCATCTTCATTTGAGCAGCTGCTCAATGTCAGTAAACCGGCAATGGCGAAAACACCAAATAGTTTTGCAATCTTTTTCATGGATTTTGTTTTGAAATGTAGTTGTTAAACATTATAAATATTTGTTTGGACAAATGTGAATCTCTGGTTTTGAGATGTTTAGGTAATGTAAATATCTAAAAAATTGATAAACAGTGATTTGTAACAAACATATCCAAGACGTCATGTTTCAGGCAAGGTTGCTTTTGTTCAACAATAATTAATATATGTTTAACAAAAAGAACGATTATCTAACCTTTTTGACTATTCTTAATCCTTTCTTACCAGCAGGGAGTGGCCTTAACGGGACCAAGTTCTAAAAGCCTAATTTTTGATTAATTTTGCCCTTCTAAATTTGATCGAATGGCACGGGTTGTAGTCGGACTTTCCGGGGGTGTAGATTCCAGTGTAGCCGCGTACTTGCTGAAGGAGCAGGGGCACGAGGTGATCGGCCTGTTTATGAAGAATTGGCACGACGATTCTGTGACGATTTCTGATGAATGTCCATGGTTGGATGACAGCAATGATGCCCTGATTGTCGCTGACAAATTGGGGATCCCGTTTCAAACCATCGATCTCAGCGGTCCTTACAAAGAACGGATTGTCGATTATATGTTCTCGGAGTACCAACATGGTAGAACACCCAATCCCGATGTTTTGTGCAACCGAGAAATCAAGTTCGATGTCTTTTTGGATCGGGCCCTTCAGCTGGGGGCTGATTTCGTAGCAACAGGCCACTATTGCCGGAAGGGGGAGACGCAGAACGAGGCTGGTGAAACCGTTTATCAGTTGCTCTCTGGAGTGGACGGAAACAAGGACCAGTCTTATTTTTTATGCCAGCTATCTCAGCAACAATTGTCCAAAACTCTTTTTCCGATTGGACATCTGGAAAAGAGCGAGGTAAGGGAGATAGCCCGCCAGGCCGATTTAGTCACCGCCGAGAAAAAAGATTCACAGGGATTGTGTTTTATCGGAAAGGTTCGCCTCCCTGAATTTTTGCAGCAAAAACTCAAACCCAAACAAGGGCAAATTATCGAAGTGCCGGCGACCGATAGTCAGTACACGAAAACCCTCGAGCCCAGCCTAGAAGGAGAATCCCTTTGGTCTAGTTTGGCCCAGGAGTTTAGCTATACCCCGGAGTCTGGTAAAGCGGTCGGGGAGCATTACGGAGCTCATTTTTTTACCGTAGGGCAACGCAAAGGCTTGGACGTGGGGGGAACTCCGCTTCCTCTATTCGTTATTAAAACGGATGTAGAGAAAAACATTTTGTACACAGGGCAGGGCAAAGATCATCCTGGCTTATTCCGCAAGGCTCTTTTTATCGCCCAGGAGGAGGTGCATTGGGTGCGGCCTGACCTCGAACTTTCGCAGGGGGAAGCCCAGAAATTCCAAGTGCGTATTCGGTATCGACAGCCACTGCAAGAAGCCACCTTGTACACCACAAAATCAGGAGTATACATTGTGTTTAAAGAGGCCCAGTCGGCCATTACCCCTGGTCAGTTTGCGGCTTGGTACGACGGAGAAGAGCTCGTCGGGTCTGGGGTTATCGCTTAATTGATTTATCTTTCCTCAAAAGCATTCGTATGACAACTTCGGAGCCTCAGCGCATTCGGGATTTATTTGGTATACATTATCCCCTTGTTCAAGGTGGGATGATATGGGCCAGCGGCTGGAAACTGGCTTCGGCTGTTTCTAATGCGGGCGGATTGGGCCTACTCGGAGCTGGGAGTATGTACCCAGATGTTTTGGAGGAGCATATTCAAAAGTGCAAAGTGGCTACAGACAAGGTCTTTGGCGTCAATGTTCCTTTGCTCTATCCGAATATTGAAGAATTGATGGAGATCATTCTGCGCGAAAAAATCCCCGTGGTCTTTACCTCGGCCGGAAATCCAAAAACCTGGACGTCAACCCTGAAGCAGGCTGGGGTAAAGGTGGTTCATGTGGTCAGTAGCGTAAAGTTCGCCTTAAAAGCCCAAGATGCCGGTGTAGACGCAGTGGTTGCAGAAGGATTTGAAGCAGGAGGCCACAACGGAAGGGAAGAAACCACCTCTATGGTATTGATCCCCGCCGTCAAGGCGGCCATCGATATACCCTTGATTGCCGCAGGTGGAATAGGAAGTGGCCGTGCCATGCTTGCGGCCTTTTGTCTGGGTGCTGATGCGGTTCAGGTCGGAAGTCGGTTTGTCGCGAGTCATGAGGCCTCGTCTCATCCAGCTTTTAAAGAGGAAGTCATCAAGGCTAAAGAGGGCGATACCGTCCTCACCCTGAAGGAACTCGCGCCGGTTCGACTACTCAAGAATCCCTTTTATGATGAATTGCAACAGGCCTATGCCGAATGTGCCAGTCCTGAGAAGTTGAGAGAAATTCTGGGCAGGGCCAGGGCTAAACGCGGTATGTTCGAGGGGGACCTCACCGATGGGGAACTCGAAATCGGCCAGGTGTCTTGTACCATTGACCGCTTGCAAAGCGCCGCAGAAATAGTAGAAGAAATGGTCGCGGAATGCAGACAACTGCAATCGGTTTCTTACCTCTAAAGAATACCTTCCAAATCGGTATCGAACAGCAGTTCCGGATAAGCGGCGTCTTCTAAGATAGCCGGGGTATTTCCTTTGTACTCTTTCCCTCTTAAGCGGTGAGTGGGATGAGCTTTAAGCACGCCTTCCGTGCTGGGCTGTAGTATATTGGCCAAAAAGGCATCCAGGAGCTCCTCTTCACAATCTTTTAGCCACTGATCGGCCTGATCTTCTTCGAGGAATACAGGCATCCTGGATTCCTTCATTTTGGGGTTGTTGTGAATTTTCGACATCATTTCGTTGCCCTTGGTGGTGATAATGGTAAAGCTTCTGATCCATTCCTCATTAATTGGATTGAGCCAGTCACTGTATAGCCCCGCTGCGATCAGTGGACTGTCGTCGGTTCTAGATACAAAAAACGGATAGGTATTCCCCTGAAAATGGTGGTGCTCGTAAAAGCCCTCCAGGTAGACGAGACAACGGTTGTTTTTGACGGCGGTTCTAAAGGCTGGTTTTTCTGTAAGGGTCTCTGATCGGGCATTCAGGGTGTTGTTCCAAAGTTTCTTCTTGGACTCCTCATTCTTCACCCAGTGGGGAATCAATCCCCATTGAGCGACGGAGGGGAAGTCGGGAGAATCAGTCGTGTAGATCAAGAGCTTGGGATGACTGAAACCAGAGGCGTGAAACAAGGGCAAATCCGTATAAGGCAGTAGTTTTTTAGTGATCTCATCAATGGCTTTGAGATCGCCTAAACGCTTGGCCTTATGCAGTTGCGCCTGCAGTTGGGTTTTAATGTCGTAACACATCAGAAACAGGGATTTAGCGGCGGTCATTTAAAGATAAGAATTGTGTACCTTGCCCGCCAAAATCAAGCCAGTAGAATGTCTACTCTCGTTCAAAAATGGAGGAGTATTGATCCTTCCAACCGCCTCTTTTATATCTTTCTTTTTTGCTGGACGATTGCCGGTTGTTTGCAGTCCGCTTTTATGGAACTCTCCGGAGAGGAAGCCTACTACTGGATGTTTGCACAGCAGTTGGAGTGGGGGTTTTTGGATCACCCGCCTCTGGTCGCCTTCTTTACACAACTGGGTTACTTCTGGTTGCCGACCAATTTGGGAGCGCGTCTCTTTATGGTTCTACTCAGTACAGGAACACTTTATGTGCTCTACCGGACACTGGAGCCGAGGAACCCCAGGTTACTCATTACCATGGCCCTGGGGCTGGTCGCTTTTCACGCTGGGAGTTTTTTGATCAAAACCGACGTCCCCTTGATCTTTTTCGAGGCCCTGTTTTTATTGGCGTATAAGGAATACCTCAAGGAAGATGGCTGGAAGCAAATCCTGCTTATGGGTATTAGTATTGCCGGCATGTTCCTCAGCAAATACCACGGGGCCTTGGTGGTCCTTCTCGTTGTCGCGTCTTATCCGGCAGTCGCCAAAAGAAAGTCTTTCTGGGCGGTCGTCGGACTGGTGGTTTTATTGATGCTCCCGCATACCTATTGGCAGTACACCCACGATTGGGCCAGTATTCGATTTCATTTACAGGGCCGTTCCGATATCACTTTTAAGTGGAACAACTTGTTCAATTACCTCTGGAGTCAACCGCTGATGTTGGGGCCATTGGTGAGCCTGGTGCTCATGCCGGCAGCCTTTCTCTACAAAAGCCAGGACCGTTTTGAACGGGCCTTGAGATTTGTTTTTATTGGGGTTTTGGTCTTTTTCTTGCTGAGCTCCATTCGCGTTTACATTCATAAACACTGGACGAGTATAGCCTTGTTGCCCGGTTTGATTTTGGCCTACAATTACCTTATTCCGCGAGAAAAGTGGCAAAAGCATTTGCGCACCCTGACCCTGATCACCCTGGTGCTCTTGGTACCAGCACGTCTATATTACGCCTATGACTTCGTACCGGATAAGTGGGATGGAAAACTAGAAGCCTTGCACAACTGGCAAAGCTGGGCAGAGGAGTTGGACTCCATCGCTGGAGAACGCGAAATTGTTTTTTTGAACTCCTATGAGAATGCATCTCGCTATACCTATATGACCGGTGAACCAGCGCATTGTGTGAGTAATTACTTTTTTAACAACACCCACTTTGACTACTGGGATGGGGAGGATCGCCTTCAGGGAAAATCGGTATTCCTGATCAATAACAAACGAAAAAATCAAGAATTCAAAACCTACAATACGGGGATCAATGTTCAAATTCGCTACCGGGAGATCGACAATTACCGCTCCTATTCCAAGGTATGGGTGGAGCCTCTTGACGAAATCGAGGACATGAAGGCTGGGGAAGAAAGAAAGCTCCGGTTATTGGTCACCAATAAGCACAGCTATAGGGTGAGCGCTAAAAACAATCCCGAATTGCCACCGTATTTGGGATATTTCTTTTTGAAAGGGCAGGGCAGGGGTTATTCTGATGGATTAACCGCCGAAGCTTTGGAATTGGCTCCAGGAGAGTCGGTAGAAATGGAACTCACCGTTAAAGCGCCGGAGAAGCCCGGTAATTATCAATTGCGATTTGGGGTACAAACAGCATGGATACCTGCGACCATTAATAGCCGCAGGCATTCTTTAAAAGTTACGGACTAAGCCTACTCTAGAACGAAGCGCTCTTTGAGGACATTGACGGAGTTTCCGCCCACCATCACTTCAAATTCTCCGGGTTCAACCACCCATTTGTATTGGCTGTTAAAATATCCCATCTCTTTATCCGTAAGGGTAAAGCGCAGCAATACGGAAGCTCCTGCCTGCAGGTATACTTTCTCGAATCCTTTGAGTTCTTTGATTGGTCGAACCTGGTTCGCGACCAAATCGCGCACATACAACTGGGCCACTTCTTCTCCCGCTCTCTTCCCTTTATTTTTTAGGACGACTTCCACCTTCACCGCTTTGGGATTTGAGGCGTCAACTTTGAGATCAGAATAGGCGAATTCAGAATAACTCAAACCATAGCCAAAGGGGAAAAGTGGACTTTTTTCGGAATCCATATAATGCGACCAAAAGACGATAGGCTGAGGGTCTGGTCGGCTACCGTTGTATTGGTTGTAGTAGATCGGTACCTGCCCCAAATTACGTGGAAAGGTCATCGGTAATTTACCCGCTGGGTTGTAGTCTCCAAAGACAACATCCGCTACGGCATTACCAGCCTGACTCCCTGGCTGCCAGCACTCCAAAATGGCGGGAATGTTTTCGGCTTCCCAAGACAGGGTTAGAGGGCGACCGTTGAATAAAAGCAAAACCATATTTGGATTGGCTTTGTGCAGGGCTTTGATCAATTTGGGTTGAATACCCGGCAACCCAATTTCAGCTCGACTGCGGGCTTCCCCACTTTGGAAACCATGCTCCCCAGCAACCAAGACCACTACATCGGCCTCTTTGGCAGCGGCAACTGCTTCTTCCAAACCACTCAAATCATCTTCATTGACTTTGACTTCCTGTACAAAGGCGACTTCAGGATCAAAATATTCAGGGCCCTTGGCGTACTTCAGATAGGGGTTTTGAGCACTTAAACCTTCCCAAACGGACACCGCGCTGTTATCGTCGGAAGCAAGCCTCCAACTGCCCAGAGGGCTATTTTTATCTTTGGCCATAGCACCGACGACCAGGATGTTCTTTTGCTTTTTTCCGAGCGGCAAAAGCTTACCCTCGTTTTTCAATAAAACCATACTGCGGCGGGCCATATCCCGAACCCCTGCTTGGTGATCTGCGTGGTAAATGCGTTCCTTTTCTCGTTCCAGGTCACAGTAACGGTAAGGATCTTCAAAAAGACCCAATTCAAATTTAACTTTAAGAATTCGCCGCACCGCTTCGTTAATGACAGCTTCATCAACCTTGCCTTCGCGAACAAGGGCCACCAGGTGGGCAACATAGGTACCCGATTCCATTTCCATATCAGAACCCGCGACAGAGGCTTTTAAGGCAGCGTCCTTATCATCAGCAGCAAATCCATGGGCGACCATTTCTTGAGTTGAAGCCCAATCCGAGACGACAAATCCTTGGAAGTTCATTTTTCCTTTCAACATTTCGCGCTGCAAAAAAGCGTTTCCGGTTACCGGTACGCCATTGAGCAGGTTAAACCCATTCATCACCGACTTGACATCCGCATCAACTGCCGCCTGAAAAGGAGGTAAAACCTGGTTGTAGAGGGTATAGGTGCCGATATCCACGATTCCGTATTCGATTCCGCCTTCTACAAATCCATAAGCAGCAAAATGCTTCGCTGTTGCGGCGATGGTATTGGGGGCGCTGAGGTCACTGCCTTGGAAACCTCGAACACGGGCAGCAGCAATTTTACTCCCCAGATACGGATCTTCTCCGCCACCTTCCATTACTCGGCCCCAACGAGCGTCTCTTGAAATATCAACCATAGGAGCAAAGGTCCAGTTAAGACCTACTGCAGAAGCTTCATTGGCCGCGATGGAGGCGGATTGTTCGATGGCTTTTAAATCCCAACTAGCCGCTTCTGCCAAAGGAATAGGAGATAGGGTTTTATAACCGTGAATTACATCATATCCAAATATAAGAGGTATACCTAAACGGGATTCTTCCATCACCAGTTTTTGAAGCTTTTGTACCTCTTCGACACCATGTACATTAAGCATGGAGCCGACCCATCCCTTGCGGAGGTGCTCGTATTTAACTGCAGCGTTTCCACCTGTAGGAGCAGGTCCTGTGACATCGTAAAAACCATTGTATTGATTCATCTGACCGACCTTTTCTTCCAAGGTCATCAACTGCATCAAAGAATCCACTTGAGCGTCGAAGTTTTTTTGTGCCATAAGTGAGAGCGAGCCTAGCAAACAGGCTGCTAGTAGTTTATGCTTGAACATAATTTGAAATTGATTCTGAAT
>CAZLGZ010000073.1:1482-12347 GCA_964558965.1 uncultured Flavobacteriaceae bacterium | reverse complement strand
TCCTTAGACGTATTCAGGAGTCACAGTTGGCAAATGAGAGCTCGAAACCCTCAGATCTACAGACCTTTGGGTAATACCAAAGCTGACTTAAGTTTTAAAAAGGAGAACTTCTCCATCTATGATCTCCCAAGATTATCCTTTTATTATTCAGAAAAAAACTATTCAGAGCTGAACTGGTTTGGTCTGAGGATGAACAACACCCGATGGTCACAAAGAACATACCTGCAAGAACTTCGCTTCGTCAATGAGGGAGGTCTTGGAACAGAAACCATTACAGGCACTATTTTGGACGAGGATGGGGTACCCTTACCTGGAGCCAATGTTGTGGTCAAGGGCACCAGCAGAGGGACGCAAACTGACTTTGACGGACGTTTCCGTATACGGGTAAACAAAGGCGAAGAACTTCTTTTCACCTATATCGGCATGAAACTCGTAACTCATACGGTTGACAAGGAAACTGCCATGACCCTGACAATGGAAAGCGACGGTCAAGCATTACAAGAGGTCGTGGTTACTGGCTATGGTAGCAGTCGACGACGAAGAAGAAGAGAAAGAAATGACGGCTATGAACAGACTAGCTTGGGCTATGCACGAGTAGCCAAAACGTCTTTGGCCGCCCCTTCTGCAGAAGTAGAAGAAGTTGAGGATGCTGAACTGGTGGCTTTCCGTAAGGAAGAGACTCCTCCCGTCACAGCTCAGGACTCGCTTTCTTTGGAGCAATCCAAAGCAGATTTGGCTCAAATCAAAGCAAGAACCAATCTACAGGAAAACGCCTTTTTCTTTCCGCAACTCAGAACCGATAAAAAAGGAAATGTGAGCTTTGAATTTACTGCTCCTGAAGCCCTAACGCGATGGAAGTTGCAACTGCTCGCTCACGATAAAGGCCTCAATGTAGGCCAGCAAACCTTGACCACCATTACCCAAAAGGAATTGATGGTCTTACCGAACCCGCCTCGTTTTTTGCGTGAAAGTGATACCCTTGTTTTTAGCACCAAAATTGCCAGTCTACAGAACAGACTTCTCGAAGGTACTGCCCAACTAGAATTGACCAATCCTTTTACAGGGGAGTCCTTGGACACCGCCTTGGGGAATACCACTGGGATTCAGGAGTTTTCGATTCCAGCTAAGGGCAATACAGCTCTTAATTGGACCCTGATCATCCCCAAGGGAGTTGAAGCAGTCCAATACCGTATTGTGGCGAAGTCCGGTCAATTCTCGGACGGAGAACAAAACGTCTTGCCCGTATTGAAGGACCGCCTCTTGGTTACAGAATCTATTCCCTTATGGGTCAAAAGCGGTGAGCGTAAATCCTTCGAGCTTGAAAGACTGAGTCAAACAAGCTCCTCAACCCGCACCAATCACCAGCTGACCCTAGAGATTACTTCTAATCCGGTATGGTACGCCGTCCAGGCCCTTCCCTACTTAATGGAATACCCCTTTGAATGCGCAGAACAAACCTTTGCGCGTTATTTTGCAAATTCTCTCGGAGGACATATCGCGAATAGCAATCCCAAAATCAAGGAAATATTTAAATCTTGGCAAGACAGCGAAACACTGGTCAGCGACCTAGAAAAAAACCCGGAACTCAAGTCCATCATCCTCCAAGAGACTCCTTGGGTTCGGGATGCCCAATCTGAAACAGAACAAAAGAAACGGATCGGACTGCTCTTTGACTTGGTCCGCTTGGAAGAGCAGCAGGAATCCACTCTCCGTAAACTACAAGAATTACAAAGGAGTAATGGAGGCTTTTCTTGGTTTAAAGGGTCACGTTATGCCAATCGCTATATGACTCAGCACATCGTCAGCGGTTTTGGGCACCTGAGTAAACTCACTGGCCATAAGGATCCAAAATGGAACGAGATGATGAAAAAGGCGGTGGATTACCTGGATCGCCGGATTCTTTCCGACTACGAGGATTTGCTGGAAAGAGCCGCTAATTTAAGAGAATCAGCCAAATCTAAAAGCAAGGGAAAACTGGCCGAGAAGGACTATATGGCCAGGCGTCATATCGGATATACCCAGCTCTATTATCTCTATATGCGCAGCTTTTATCCAGAGCTAACTCTTTCCGACAAAACCGAAGTGGCCTACAAGTATTACCTCGACCAAGCCAAGGAGTACAGAACTGATTTCAACTTGTATTCCCAAGGACTGAATAGCATTGTTCAGCAACGAAGTGGGGATACAGCTCTGGCCCAAGACCTCTGGAAGTCTTTGCTTGAGAACAGTACTCAAAACGAGGAACTCGGCATGTACTGGAAGGAAAATACCGCTGGGTGGTATTGGTATGAAGCTCCAGTCGAAACTCAAGCCCTTATGATTGAAGCCGCACAAGAGGTCTTGGTGGAAGGCACTGAAAAAACACATCATATTGATGCCATGAAAACATGGCTTTTGAAAAACAAGCAAACCAACCGCTGGAATTCAACCAAATCGACTACGGAAGCTATTTATGCCCTCCTACTGAACGGAGAGGAATGGATGAACACTAACAAACCTGTCCAAGTACTCTGGGGGGAAGAAGAGGTACAAGTCGACCCGGCTGAGATCCAGGCAGGAACAGGTTATTTTAAACTCACCCGTAAGAAAGAAGAAGTCAATACCGCAGGAGCGAAGGTGACTCTAGAAAAACCAGGATCCGGCATCGCCTGGGGAGGCTTGTACTGGCAATACTTTGAGGATCTGGATAAAATAACCTCAGCAGAAACACCTCTGCAATTGTCCAAAAAACTCTTCCGAAAAGAAAATACTCCGGAAGGTGAAAAACTCTTCGCCCTAGAAGAAGGTAGAGCGCTAAAACTCGGCGACCTCATCCGGGTTCGTATCGAAATCAAAGTAGATCGCGAGATGGAGTTTGTACACATGAAAGATATGCGAGCCGCTGGCTTAGAACCTGTGGATGTTCTTTCCGAGTACAAGTACCAAGACGGTCTGGGATATTACCAGAGCACAAGAGATGCGGCGACCAACTTCTTCTTTGATCGCTTACCGAAAGGGGTATTCGTATTTGAATACGACCTGAGGGTTAACAATGCCGGGCAGTTCAGTAATGGAATCACCACCATTCAATGCATGTATGCACCGGAATTCACCAGCCATTCAGAAGGAGTTCGTATCGAGGTGGTTAACGAATAAGCACCTTGCCCAGGTGGGTGTCGTCACCCGCCTGAAGCTTGACGATATAAAGTCCACTGTTCAGGGTGCTGAGATCCAATTGCATGTCCTCTGAAGACACCGACTGACTCAGCACTCGTACCCCATTGATGGTGAAAACATCGGCCTGCATTTGAGTAGATTCCGTTCGTAGGCAAACCTCAAACGAGCCGTCCGTGGAAGGGTTGGGGTAGAAAAACACTTTGGACCGCACACAAAACTGTTCTTGAAGGCTTTGTCCCGAGTTATCGCCGGTGGAGCTTTCGTCATCCCCGGTATCATCTGGTAAACCTCCATCATCTTCCGTCGTATCATCTTCTGTGGTATCGTCATCCATGGGATCCTCTTCTTCCTCCTCCTCTTCGGGTTCATCAGCAGGTCCCAATTGTAAATCGATGAGTTCACCCGTGCCTTCAATCAGCATATAGGTTTTATCGGCTTCTACATTTTGAATGATATCCACTGTACCGGAAGGCCAGGTTACCTTGAGGTATTCCGCAGTAGTGGCACTACCCATCCCGAAAAATTCAGTATCGGAGAATTGACCCAGATAACTTTCTCCACAAATGGAGTAGTTGTATTGAGAGCTGCCACTTACACGCAATTCCAAGGTACTTCCAAATCCAAAGGAATTACTATCCAGTCCAGCGAGTTTGATTTTGAGGTAGTGGTTGTCGTTGGTTGTTTGGTTTTCCCATAAAAAATTGGGTTCACTGTCGTTCATTACCAGAATATCCGGGTAACCATCGTTGTTGAAATCCCCGAGGGCATTGGCAAAACTGGTGCGATTATCTCCTTCCAAGCCAATCCCGTTTGGAATAGAAAAACTACCGTTCTGGTTTTCGTAAAAGGCCGAAGGCAAGCGGGTATCTGCCCCTCCATTGAGCATTCCACTGACGTAAATATCGAGGTCGGTATCGTTATCAGCATCGATAAACGCGGCTCCCCAGGCAATACTCAAAAACTCCACTCCCAGTTCTGGCGCCACATTGGTAAAGGTGCCGTTCTGATTGTTGCGCAAAAGGTAGTTCCCTTGTGTCGTATTGGTGACGTAGATATCAGGCCAGCTGTCTCCATTGTAGTCCCCAATGGTGGTGGACATGGCATCGATAATGATGCCCGCACCACTTTCGGCCGATACGTCTGTAAAAGTGAGGTCGCCGTTGTTGCGATACAAGAGGTTTTCTTTGGTGTATTTATCGTTGGAAACATAGATGTCTACGTCTCCATCTTTGTCGTAATCAAAAAAGCTTGCACAAAACGAAAGGTAATTCTCGTCACTGATTCCGGCGGTTTCGGATATGTCCACAAAGGTACCTCCTTCATTGAGGTACAAACGGTTGGGTTGATTGCGCGCTCCCACATCTCGGTGGGTGATAAACAAATCGAGATCCCCGTCGTTATCGATGTCTCCAAAGGCCACCCCGTAAGTAAAGCGATCATCCAAATAAAGGCCACTTCCCTGGGTGACGTCTTTCATGACCATATTGCCATTGTTGGCGTAAAGTCTGTTGTAGCCGTTGATGCTGCTGGCAAAAAAATCCAGGTCCCCATCGTTATCGTAATCAACCCACATGACCTGCTTGGTTTCGAAGAGGTCATTGATTCCTAAATCAACCTCCATAAAGCTGCCCTCTACATTCCGGAAGAAGCGAACGGGTTGCCCTGCCTCCGTGGCATAGGTCAAATCGTCCCAACCGTCTTGGTCAAAGTCCATAAACGAAACTCCTCCGCCCAGGTAACTTTGCCCATAGGAATAGCCCGCCCCCAGAGCAGCAGCTCGGTCACTAAAACCCAGTTGCGCCTGAACCAGACATGCAAACGATAACAAAATGATTAATAGGTAGTTCTTCTTCATAGCCCCAGAATTTCCTAAACGGCTAAAGTTAAGAAACTGTTAACGATTACCAAATTTTAAGGGGTAAAGTGAGTAAAATGAAGACCACAATCATTATAAGAAGGCCTAATACCTGATATAAAGATTCTCAATACAATTTCGGTAGGGTACTGGGAGTTGTAGGTGTTATACCATCGCATAAGAAATTAAAAACCCTCGAAAAATGAAGATGCAAATGAACTTAGTTAGACCATCAAAAGCGGCCTTTTTATCTCTATTGGCTTTGACTTTAGGCGTAATAAGCAGCTGTACTTCTGAAGATGATTCCTTTGTTCGGCTAACGGTAAATGGTAATCTAATCCAAACAAGTCCCGATGGATTTGTGGTGGGAGATCGTTCTGATTATAACGGTGACATTGATGCCAGCTTTACCGGAAATGGTGGTTCTGCCAGCCGTGTCTTTACCTGGAACAACAACCTGTCCAGAGCAGACTACAATGCCGATATCACCGCCACTTCGGAAGGAAGCTTCCAAATGATTGTAGAAGACTCCGAAGGCGTAGAAGTTCTGAACCGCACTATTCAAGGCGGTACAGAACCCGATAGTATTGACGGGGTAACCCAGTTGGGAACTTCGGGAATCTGGACGGTGACCATTGTGGTGACCAACTTCAATGGAGATGGCAGTTTCTCCATGAGTGAAGGAGATTAAGCTCAGAAAAAAATAAGGAAGAAGCCAGTGCGAAAGTGCTGGCTTTTTTTAGTTTAGAGGGCCATTGAATTCTTCAATGATTGAAAATTCCAGAATCCTTTAGATTTGATTGAACTTTATCGTAACACTTTTTGAAACATTGAATAGATTTTAAATTGAATCCCTTCAAAATATATGTTCTTTCCGTTACCCATCTTTTTTGCAGAAAGCAAAAAAACGACTGGGGCTATGAGAGGGCCACTAACCTAGTAGGTGGTACAATCGCCTTACTAGCTATAGGGGGTTTTTATGGCTGCATGGCAATAGCTGGTATAGCTGCAGATTCGCTTTTTAAATATGAAGGTAATACCCGATTAATATTATACCTAGTTGCGTTAGCCTGGGTATTCGGATTCAATTACCTCTATAAGAAAGAGGTCATTAAACTTTATGAAGAGGAGTTAAATGGAAATCGTAAAATCATAAAGAACTATGATGCTTACCTTGGAGGTTTTGTGTTGATTTTAATTTCAGCGTTCATAGTGGGATTTGTGCTGATGACACTCTAAATATTCTAATGAAATTAACTTCTAAAACCTACTGATCCTTCTTCTCCACCATCAACTCCCTGTTCCTAACGGGCATTGAAATGGTGGTTGTCATTCCGGTTAACATATCTTCTTCGGGCTTTTTACCCTCTTTATACTTCTCTGTATACCTTTTTTTGTACTCGGACCAACTGATCTGCTCTGCTTCTGTATAGGGGTTAATAATGAGTGATTCCTCCCGTTCAAGAAAAGTAACCGCCGAGGCATTGATTTCGAACTCCCCGTTCTCTGAGTTGATTTCCAGAATCAGGCCAGGCAAACTAGAGAACTTCCATGGCCCACCCTCTGCCTTCAATTCCTCCGTGTAATACGCCGTATACTTCCTTCCTCTAAAATTCAAAACGGCCTTTTTACAGGTGTAGCCCAAGACTTCCTTGGTTTCATCTATATGCTCCCACTCGAATCGAGGCCAATCCTTGACAACGACCCGAGAACGTTCAATATACCAACGATAGGTCACGCTGGAGTCCTTCGTATCCTTGTAATAATCCAGGTACTTTTTGGACGATGGTGTGTAGAATTCCAATTGGGTAAAATCCGCTGATTGGCTTCTTTCGATGAACTGAGCATCCGCCGTATTGACCCGATAAAGCTGCGCAGAATCCAGACCGATAAAAAGGCTTGTTGGGTAATGCATGGCTCCTTGGGAAGTATTCAAACCAAATTTCTCAATGTAGTCCACTTGCAGGTAGCGATCTTGCGCAAATGAAAAATGAACGATTAAGCCTATAAGCAGCGAAAGGAATGTTTTCAAGGTCCGGTCTTTTTATTTCAAGATAAGGGCAGTACTTTTTAACTCGTGTTAATGAGATCCCAATCCTCAATATTTATTGAGCGAAAAACATAAAACAAGCAATAATGAACTTAAAAGACATCCCTTCCAAAGAAATCATGCCGGGCTATCACGGTAAACTCGTCCACGGCGAAAAAATGAGCTGGGCCTTTTGGACCGTTGAAGAAGGTGCAGAAGTTCCGGAACACTTCCATCCGCACGAACAAATCATGCACGTGGTAGAAGGGGAATTTGAATTTACCCTCAACGGGCAAACCCAGGTCTATATTCCAGGAGATGTGGTCCACATCCCTTCGAATATCCCCCATGGTGGCAAAGCCCTGACTCCCTGCAAGCTGATGGATATTTTCAGTCCTGCACGCGAGGAATACAAATAATTTCCAGAGCACATTTTGTAACAATTTGGGTAAAATAGCTTCTTGTAGAAGAGGCCTTTCTCTACCCCATTAAAACCGATTCTATGCACATTGATTTACGGAGCAAACGAGCCCTAGTTGGAGGAAGTAGCCGAGGCATTGGTCGTGCTATTGCAGAGCAACTAGCCGAATCCGGAGCCTCCGTTTGTGTGATGGCCCGTTCCGAAGACAAACTAAAAGCCCTGGTCAATCAACTGCCTACTGATCAAGGCCAAGAGCACCACTACCTGCCAATTGATTACCACCAGCAATCCGATTACCAAAAGAAGATCAAGGAGTACCTCGCTTCTAACCCGGTGGATATACTGGTCAATAATACCCAAGGCCCTCCAGGGGGCGGTGCTTTGGAACAAGATCTAGAAGCCTACCAAAGTGCCTTTGATTTGCTTTTTAAATCGGTTGTTTTCACCATCCAGGAGGTCTTACCTCATATGCAAAAACGAGGCTGGGGACGCATTATCAATGTGGCTTCCGTTTCTGTACAGGAACCTTTGAATTATTTGGCGCTTTCTAACAGTATTCGAGCCGCGGTAGTCACCTGGGGAAAAACCCTGGCCACTGACGTAGCCGCCCAAGGCATTACCGTAAACAGTGTACTTACTGGCTACTTTGACACCGATCGCATCGCCCAACTCAACGCCCAAAAGGCCGAAAAAATGGGGGTAGACCCGGCCGAGGTTCGGAAAGCCATGGAAAACCAAGTCCCCATGAAACGGATTGGAGATCCTGCGGAATACGGTCACTTGGTTGCTTTTTTAGCTTCCGACAAGGCCTCCTATCTCACTGGAACCAAAATCCCCTTGGACGGGGGGTTACTTAAATCATTATAAGCCTATGAATCACTTTCGGTCCCTCTTTTCGCAATTAAAATTCAACCCGGCCCTGGGTCTGTTTTTAATTCTGCTTTTTGGGGTACCGAGGTTCGCTGCCGTACTCTGGGCCAATCAAGGAGGTGACTACCGCTATGTGGCTCTGCTTTTTGTTGCCATGTGGTTGCTGCCCTACATCCTCCTCAATAAATCCGGGCGGGAAGAAATCGGGCTTAAAAAGCCAGCCAAAAACCTTTGGATTTATTTGGCTCTGTCACTTGGCATTCTATTGAGCACATTCGTTTGGTGGGCCGGAGATCGACTCTACGGGTCCGAAATCAGCAATTGGTATGTCTACATCAGTCAGAGTTACGACCTACCCGCCAGTTTCTCCGGAGCACAGGAGTACTTTATGTACTTCCTGGTTTTTGCGGGGACCAGCATGGTCTTTAGCCCCATAGGCGAAGAAATACTTTACCGCGGATTTATCCACCGATGTTTTTCCGAAAAGTACGGCGATAAAAAGGCCGCTTATATTGACAACTGGGCCTTTGCCTTAACTCACCTGGCTCACTTCGGAATCATCTACCAGGTTGGGCAATGGGAAATCCTATGGATACCTGCACTCGTTTGGGTGGCCTTGATGTCCAGGGCGGCACGCTTGTTTTCGACTTGTAGAAGGGGATCGGATTCGGTTTGGACTGCTGTCATCGCCCACGCCGGATTTAACCTGGCCATGACCTATTTTATTTTCTATCACATACTCACACCGGTGAGTTAGAAGCTCATCTTGTCTTTAAACTGAGCGGATTGACGGCGAGAAACCTCCACCTCTTCCCCGTTTTTCATCTCGAGTTTGAGCTTCCCGTTGAACCAAGGGGTGATTCCGGCAATGAATTCGGTATTGACAATTTGTTGGCGATTGGCCCGAAAGAACTGGGCCTCCGGCAATTTATCTTCAATCTGTTGTAAAGACTTGTACAAGAGAGGAGAATGCTCCTTAAAATGTACGCGGGTATAATTCCCCACGATTTCGAAGAGTTGAATTTCTTCTATACGCACCAACCAGCACGCTTCTCCATCTTTGATAAAGATCTGACTCTGGTTGCTTAAACGGCCGCCGCCGCTTTCGTCAGAAGACTGCTCTTCCCCGGCCATCTGAGACCTCACCTTCTCTAAGGCTTTGGCAAATCGGTCATCACTAATGGGCTTCAGCAGGTAATCCAGAGCGTTGTACTCAAAGGATTTGATGGCGTATTCATCAAAGGCCGTGGTAAAGACGGTGATGGGAACTTCGTCCAGCATTTCCAGCAGTTCGAAGCCGTCCTTCTCAGGCATATTAATATCTAAGAAAAGTAAATCCGGAGCCTCTTTTTGAATAAGTGCCAGACCATCGTCTACGTTTTCAGCTTCTCCAATCAATTCTACATCTGAATGGGCTTTTAAAAGGGCCTTGAGCTCATTTCGAGCGAGTCGGGAATCTTCTACTATAACGGCGCGAATGCTGCTCATAAGACTGGAATATCAATGCGGGCCACTACCTCGTCGCTTTCTTCTTTGAGCTCGAATTGGGCCTTATTCCCATAGAGTAGTTTGAGTCGCTGGCGAATATTTTTAAGTCCTAGTTGGGTAGAATCCTTCGCAATTTGAAGTTTCCCGGTGTTGCGAACCTCTATATGCAGATCTTGATCCTTTTTGGTTACAGATAGGTGAATGCGTCCACCTTCCTTGAGGTTACCCAAACCGTGCTTTACCCCGTTCTCTACCAACAACTGAATGACCATTGGCGGAATTTGGACCCCTTTGGAATCCTTCCCGACGGATTCTTCATAAGTCAACCGGTCTTCAAACTGAATCTTAGAAAGTTCAATATAGTTGCGGACCATGTCAAGTTCCTGTTCGACTGTAATTCCATTTTGGGAGTTGCTGGTCAGGGAATAACGCAGCATTTCTGAAAGTTTGGTCAGCATATCCCGGGCACGGTCCACATCCTCCAACATCAACCCCCGGATATTGTTCAAACTGTTGAACATAAAATGCGGATTGATTTGGCCTTTCAGGGTATTGAGTTGGGCCTCTTTTAAAGTATCATTCATTTCCAGACGTTCAATTCGGGCCTGGTTGGCAATGATCAATAGCTTGATGACGATATAGCAGACGGTCCACATAGCCATGGTCAAAAGAGAACTAAAAACCAATAAGAATACACTGTTGTAACTCTTAAAGAAGACGAGCTCCTTTGGGGTAATTTCTGGCCCCAGTTTGCCATAGGTATAGCCGATCGCAAAATTCAAGAGAGCATAGAGCGCAGCGGATCCAATACCGTACCCCACCACCTTTGCTAAATCCACAAGGTCAGGATTTTTAAAATTTACCCGGCGCTTCAGAAAGAATCGCAAAGGCGTAGACGCTCCGATCCCGCAAAGGGTTCCTGCAATTGAGGTAAATAAAATAAAAGCGGTACTCAGCTCTTTTAGAGCCAAAGCAGAAAATAAGTTTAAAAAGGACCAGCCTCCGATTTGAAGAATCCAGAAAGCACGGGTCTGTGTCTGAGGGGT
>CAZLGZ010000073.1:0-1382 GCA_964558965.1 uncultured Flavobacteriaceae bacterium | reverse complement strand
TTTTCATGAGGCGGATAATAAAATGGCTGAAGATACCGGCACCTCCGATAATTGCGCTTCTGGAGAGGGAAGCACCGGTAATCTTGTCAGCAATGGTTGAGTTGATTGATCTCGTTTCTGTTTTAGAAGATTAGGCAACAGCCGCTTCTCCTTTGTGGAAGATCACCGTACCCACTAGCGTAAATCCAGCATAAACAGGCAAGAAGAACTCCAAGAGGTTTCCGGCCAAGATTGCACCGGTTACACCGGCGAGTGTACTAAGGGCTCCAATAGCTAAAACAGTTTTTTTGGTGGCATCTAAATTTTTCATGATTGATCGATTTTGATTGATTGATGATTGATGATTGTTCTTTATAGACGATTGATGTTTCAAAATATAACATTCAATATCAGACTGATAAGCAACTTAAATAGGATAAACATGTTCGTTTTGATGATTGATTACGAGACAAATCTATTGCAGAAGCCAGGGGACACCAATGAAATTATGACCAGCGGTCAAAAGCTTGGAGTGAACGGTCAAAAGAATCGACCGAAACCGAAAAAAGGGGAATTAAGGGGTCTTTATTTCGAAAGGATACTTATCTAAAGTCTTCAAAACCACCTTTCTAAGCTGCTCCTCTCTTTGGGATGGATTCCAGTTTTCGCTGAAGGGGCCAAGCGCTCTAGCCTCCCAAATCACTTCTTGTTCGCGAAAATCCACCACCAAAAAGGTGATTCGTCGTTTTTGGGAACGTCCATTCAAAGGAATACCCACTTGCACACCGCCGCCTACCTGGCCACCGGTACCGCCGACACCAACGCCCACCGTATTGGCAGAGGATTCCACCAATTCAGCTTGTACATCTATGATCACATCCGGCAGGGGCTTCTTGCGCCATCCCTTGCTAGCCAATACGGAATCCATCATGCGGTACAAGCGTCTTTCGTCCAATTCACTCAGTCCAGTAGGACCTTCATTTTGGTATTGATAGGTGCGGACTTCAGACAAGGGTGCGGCTGCATCGTAATCCGTTCGAACCGAAACGGCAGAACAGGAAGTCAATAAGAGTAGAAAAATAAGGGGCAGAAATAATCGACTCATAGCCTTATAAAGATACGCTATTCCGCGTTCTTATCCGGGCTGATAATTTCCCACAAGGCGTCTTTAAGCGGCTGTAAACCCTGTTGGGCAACAGAAGAAATAAAGTGTACCGGGACATCTTTAAAGGTTTCGCGAACCTCCTCTTTGAGCATGCTCTCTAATTCTTCATCCAAGAGGTCGGTTTTGCTGATGGCCACCAATCGACTCTTGTCGAGCATCTCCGGATTGTAGCGCTCCAATTCAGAAAGAAGCACCTCGTATTCTTTGCGCAAGTCTGGACTATCGGCCGGCAGTAAGA